>CALRCS010000009.1 GCA_943354625.1 Candidatus Nomurabacteria bacterium
ATAGAAGAAGTGGCGGTCAGAGTATTAGTGCCGCTGAAATATGGTAGCTGACCGGTGGTACCAGTATAGAGAGAAGAAGTGGCGATGGTCAGAGATCCTGATGCTCCTCCGACTAGTGCACCTAGTGTACCTGAATATGAGAGACCGAGACCAAGTGTGGTAGAAGTTGTAGCGACGTTCTGGATACCATTGGTGCCTGAACCATATAGCAGATTGCCTGAAATGAAGGAGGTTTGACCGGTGCCACCTTGAGAGACGCCCAGAGTACCAACAAGCGTAGAGAAATTAATTCCCAATGATGAAGTCGCCATAAAAGTATATGCCGTGCCATTTGAGAAAGCTAGAGTTGAAGAAGCTCCGATTGTTGTAGCGTTGGTTCCACCTTTTGCAATTGCTAAGGTACCAGTGATCATCGACAATGTTGTCGTTGCTACCCAAGCCGGGACACCATTGGAGACACCGAGGACATATCCACCAGTTCCAATACCAAGTTTGGTTAGAGCATTGGTTGCATTTGAATAGAGAATGTCACCTGTTGTGTATGATGTTTGACCAGTACCGCCGTAGAGAGCGCCGATGGAGGTTGTAGCGGATACAAGACCAGCGTTTGCTTGGAGTGGTCCATTTAGATCTGTTGCCAGTTGTAAACCATTTGTACCGGAAACTGTCAGAGCTGTAGTTGAAGCGTATGGGAAGGTGGAGGCAACTGTGGTGGAAGTGGCGGTGAAATAATTCGCTCTAACATCTTGATTGAATACCCCGCGACCATTAACAGAAAGTGCGGCATATGGGGAGGTTGTGCCGATGCCAACATTTCCATTTGAAAGTAAAGCCATAACACTCTGTGATGCTGTTCCAAAAAATTCAGCAATCTTACCAGCACCACTCTGTAGAACATTTATAAAAGTTGTATCAGAAGAAGTTGCATTTTGTGCATCTGATCTCAAAAATTCTTCACTAGAAATATTATCCAAAGTATCTGCAACAAAAGCCGAAGGAACAGCACCTATTATTTTTCTTGGTGACATTTCTGCATCAGATTCTATCGTTACACCAAGATAAAGTGTTTGATTAAAATCTACACCAGTAAGAGCTGTTGTAGAACCGAGCATGACACTAAAAAGACCATTTGTAACTTGTACTTTATTTGTACTATTTAAAGTCTCAGTCCATATAGGTGAACCACCGGATAGAGCGGTATACAAACTAAATTCCATTGTATATAAACCATCAGCCACAGCTACATTTGAAGTATTTGTAAGTTTTCCTTGATAGTTAATCTCTTTATTTATAGCCGCAAAAGCTGTAGGAATAGAAAAGTTCACAAAATCAATACTTGCAATCATTGTTATGATCAAAGTAATTGTAAATATTTTTTTGTAAATATTTTTATAATTCATTTTCAATTCCATCTCTTTTCTCTTCTTCTTTTTTAAAATGTATTTTAATTATGTAAGCAATCAATAATATGAGCGCCAACAAAATCAATAATTTATAGAGATCAACGAAATCTATTTTATTATTTTTTAAAAATTCTGCTGCCTTCTCAAAAACAAAAGCCTGCAAACTTCCCTCTAATCTTTTTAACCCTTGATTTTTATAGTCCAAAACTATAATCTTCATCTCATACTTTCCACTTCTACCCAATGGCGCGATGGTTGCTTCAAATGCTGTCTTATCTTTATTTACTCTAAGCAAAAATGGAAACACTTTTGTTGAATCTTCTGGATCAATGAGGGTGAATGCAATCGTCTTTAGAATTTCTGGAACCTTTCTATACTCAAGCGATATTGTGAGATTCAAGTTTCCATCAACATTGACATTATTACCAATATTAGCCAACTTTATTCCATTTTGTATAAAATCAAAATCAAGAAGTGATAGATTTGATATTACTAAATCAACATTCTTCAAAACCGATATATTAGCAAATGGATCGGCAGATACCTCACCTGTCTCTTTCTCTCCTGGGATTTTTAGCCTTGCAGAAGCAAGTGCTCCAGATGAATAATTCCCGTCTTTATCCTTTGTAAATATAGAATAATAATAAGTAACTCCGACCCCCACATTCTCATCTAGATATGATTCACTTTTCCCTTCATATATCACCTCTCCGTCAAATATATCTCTCGGGAAGAACTTATCTGATCGAATAATTCTTACTGAATCGAAATTTTGATTGATAGGATTATTCCAACTTAGAGCAATGCTTGGAATAATATTATTCTGAGGAATTGCTTTGAAGTTTGAAACGTTTATTAAGAATGACTCAGTAATATTTCTTTTACTCACGAAAGAGGACTCTAAGGTCTTTACAATACCGAGGCTATTTGTTGCTTCTATTTTGTAAAAATATTTCGTATCTGGATTTAGATCTAATATTTTTACTGAATGATTGTATTCGTAGAATAATCCTGAAACTGAACCTAGTTCATAATCCTCTGTTGTTCCCCAATAAACTTTTGCTTGAGTCGGTAATGTTGTAGAAAAGTTTATTATACTTGAGATCTGAGTAGGTGTGACATTTAGATTATATATAACGAGTAGTACACCTCCACCATTATTATTTCCACTTACTGGGCTTGTCGTCACTGGAGGGATAACCGGTGGAATAACTTCTGGAGTAGTTGTTGAACCAGTCACTCCAAGTGTTGAAGTAAAAGTACTTTCTGCCGCATATACATATGATATACCAGCTCCAGCTATCAATATTATAATGAGTAGATTTATAAAATACTTTTTCATTTAATAATTTAATCTAAAGTGAAATAGCAGTTACTGTTGTTGTTGAAACATATGTACCTGCAGTTTGAATATGTGATGAACCTGATTGAGCCCTAAACTTAAGTGTAGTCAATGTGCCTGATGGATGATTTGCAGATGTGCGATTTACTATTGTCTGAACTGAAGTTGATAGACTTGCCCAACACTTGTCTACAGTATCAATTGAACCAACTGCACAACTAAACCCATTATCTTTGAAACCACTAACTATGTCTGCTCCTTCTGCAGTAAAAGCAAATGCTGATGCTGTAGAAGGTATTGAGAAAGTAAAATCTGGAGTGGCAACTGTTGCACCATAATCTGCAAAACTGTCGAGTGGTGATGCAAGAGCAGGGCTTGAACTTGCTTGTATCGTGACAAAGTATCCAGCTGGATTATCTGTCGTTACAGTGAAGCTTGCTGAGCCATCTGCAGTTCCTCCAGTAACCCCTCCAATATTAGGACTTAGAGTGACGTTTGATACTGCTGTCATAGCAAGATATACCTCTTGCATCTGCTGATATCCCGCTTTTACCTTATAATTTAGACTTGAAGATTCTCCAGTACCTATTTCGCCCGCCGTATCCTCCATATTATACGATCCAGACGCTGAACGAGTACCGCCGAAGTTTATACTGTCACTTTGGATTTTATAGCTTCCACTGGTCATAACTTCACCAAATACGTAATCTGCACTATATATAGTAGTAAGTGCAAACAAACACACCATTGTATATTTAATAACTGTATTCATCATTTCTTCTTAACAGATATACTAATCTTTGAAGCTAACCAACGAATAATAGTTACAATAGCGATAATTCCTATAAAAGCTAACACGATAATTTTCCAAGGGATTACCCAAAACACTAGAGTGGCAGTATCTATAGCCCCTCCATAACCCTTTTTAATTTCCATATTTGCTGTATAACGACCAAATAGAAATGGAGCGTCCCAAACAATTTCTCTTACACGAAGTGAATCAGGAAGAATAAACCATGGTTCAATTTCTAGTTTTTTTACTTCTGAACCAAATATGTTACTTACATTTATAACTCCGTAAGGATTTTCATGAACACTACCGTTATTTTCATATAGAATTTCAAAATTTACTGGTCCAGATGCCAAAACACTACTATGCCCTTTGAGAGAAAAATCTTTTAACTTTAGATCTTCTTTTATTTCACCTGCAATACGAATAAAGAATAGGGATCCGATGCGAGTAACTATTGGACTTGTACCTATACTATTACCATTATCTGGAAGTTTTTCATCTCCAGTAGTAACTGTACTTATCACAACACTTCCATACAGACCCCCTGGTTGAGCATCCGTAGGAATAGAGATTTTTACTGGTATTGTAACTCTCTCTTGATGACCAAGACTAAATGTTGTAGACGCAACATTCAAATAATCTTTAAGTGAATATGGTCCACGCTCATTGTCCAAAAGTATCACAGGTCTTCCTAGATCACGAGATCCTTTAAAGTCTTCAATTTGAATAGAAAATTGCTTTTCTGTTCCGAGACGATTACTCAAAACAACATTCACAATTTTTGATTCTCCAGGCTTTAATTCAACTTGATATTTTCCTGGACCTACAACAAAGTCATTATACACTGTCTTATCTGGAAGTTTTTCAATAGCAAAAGGACCAGCGAAAGCAGTTTTTGAAAAGATAAATCCGAGAGTAATTATCGAGACAAAAATACTGTGTGTAATGATTCTAATAATATTTTTTAGTTTCATATAGTTAATGGAATTTCTGAATTAATTTGTTGTCGCTGTAAGTGTTGTTGTAGCTACGTATGTGTCCTGACTAATAGCTGGAACAGGGTTTGCAGTGATCACTGCTCGAAACTTTATTGTAGTTGTTGCACCTGAAGCAGCAGTTGCTGTAGAACGATTTACAATAGTTGTTGCTGTTGTACTAGCATTCAACCAACATGAGTCAGCGGCATCCGCAGCTCCTGCACCACCGCATGTTGCACCATTATCCTTAAAGATAGAGGCCATATCTGCAGTAGTTGATGCTTCGACGGTATAACCAAATCTTCCTGTGTTAACAGGTGTAGTGAACGTAAAATCTGGAGTAGTTCCAGATGCTGGAACATATGCTGGGATAACTGATGCCCCAGAAATTCCAATCATACCTAGAGACGAACTCGCTGTAAGTGTCATCGAGTATCCAGTAGCATTGTTTGTGAGAACTCTCACTGATGTCTGACCATTAGCAGTACCACCAGTAATACCTCCAATCGAGGGACTAAGCGTTAGATTTGAACCAGAAACGAGAAATGAAATCTCTGATGTAACTGAGAGAGTTTCAGTGAACTGACTAGATGCACTAACAGATGCATTACTCATTGCTGGTTCTACAACTAAAAATATAATACTAAGCATAAGCAATGCAGTTGTACTAGTCTTTAGTGTTTTAATAAATTCTTTCATATATTTTCTAATAATGACTTTATAATAACTTTCTTAATTAATAACTTTTTCGACCTCATGAGCTTGTGCTCATGTGTTCCGAAAATAAACTTTTTATTTATCATCGGTACACCTGAGCGCAAGCTAATTCTTTTTTTCATTTGAAACTGGAACCAAAACGTAAACGAAGTCATCACCTTTTGCTTTTCTAAATACTGGCGTGATCACGCCCGCTGTACCACTTTTATCCGGCTTAACCTGTACTTCATCTGAAAATGATTCCCTTATTTTTCGTTTTAATTCTTCGTCCTTAACCAATGACTTTGTTGACGGCACTACTGCAAGCCCGTTAAAAGTAGGAGGTGGTGGTTCGGGTGGCTTTAGGGCTACTAAACTTTCTGAAGCATCAGGTGTATTTGTAAAGATACTCATTGCGAGTTTTGGTAAAGAAGAAAAGAGTGAAAATAATTCACTTACTAATTCTTTTGAAGCAGAAGTTACAGATGCTACAGAAGTATTTTTTGGAATCTGATTTGAAAAAATTGGATTCAAAATTGATGACTGAAATAGAAATATTATTGCAATCACTAAAACACCCAAGCCCAATGAAAGCTTTTTTAAATTACTTGAATAATTGAACTGATAACCTAAATATGAACGCGTAGATAAAAATGATTTAGACAAATACTCTGGCGCAGCAAAAGTCTGAGGCACAAAAGAAATAGGAGAGGCAGGAGAAATAGAAGACACAGAAGACACATGAGACGGTGTACTTTTTATTTTTGGAACTTCCAATAATAAATTGGATTCAACAACAACTGGAGAAACAATCGGAGTAAGAATAGGAGTAAGAATCGGATCAGAAACCTTCGATGTAGTAGGCTTAATAACACGCTTAGCTTTTTCCTTTAAACTATCACCTACGTTTGACTTGTGATCAATAATTGACTTCTCAGTTACGTACCAAGAACGACCAACGATCTTACTATCAAGTTTACCTGCTCGACATAGCTGTCCAACATAATCACTAGTGTAACCAAAAAGCTCATGAACTTGTTTTGTTGATAAATAAATCTTATCTTGCAAATTTACATTTGATTTATAATCAACAATTGACTTCTCAGTTACGAACCAAGAACGACCGATTATTTTACTATCAAGTTTACCTGCTCGACATAGCTGTCCAACATAATCACTAGTGTAACCAAAAAGCTCATGAACTCGTTTTGCCGAGATGTAAATTTTATCTTGTAAAATAAGACTATCTTTCATATATTTTCATCAATAATTATACACCATCTCGGCAAAATAAAAGTTAAAAAAAAATGGGGACAACTCGCGAAGCGAAGTAGTGGTCGCATGACCACAACTCTAAAATATATTTAAAACAAAATTACAAAAAAAGTGCTTAAAAAAAATGCAAAATAATAGAATTCAAATAAACAAGGCTCAAAATTGACTTATAGGCCATATTGCTATGATTCAGCTATAAATAATTGATAAATAAACTAAAAATATAAAGAAAATATTGATCACCTATCAAACCCTATCACTTAGTCTAAATAAATTTTGCAAAATACAATATTTTTATGACATTAATAATGTGGATAAATCATTAGTGAACATTGATAATGATGTTATAATGTATATCAATGTTTAATAATGTGTAGTAATAAAGAAAAAAATGGAAAATAAATTTATAACAATAAAACAAGCAGCCAAAATACTAGGGGTAACCCCCCTTACATTACGCAATTGGGACAATAACGGTAAGTTCCCAGCAGGTAGACACCCTATAAGTAATTACAGAGTTTATAGGATCGAGGATGTAGAGGATATCATCCTTTCTATGGGTATAAAAGTAGACAATAGAAAGCCCACCAGAACTGAGGTTAGGAAGCTGATAGTTAACCACCTAACAGACTAATTATTGATGTAAATTATGTCAAAAAAGACTGACAATTGTCAGTCTTTTTTTATGAGGTCTATGAGTAATTTTCTTAGAAGTTCTGGATTTGCTGACCCTTTGGTTAGCTTCATTCCTTGTCCGATTAAAAACTGTAATGCTGTCTCTTTTCCATTTTTATAAGCATCAATAACTGTAGGATTTTTTGAGATAATTTCTTCTACTACTTTTTTTATTTCTGTTTCATCACTTTTCTGTATTAATCCGTTTTCATTACCAATTATTTCCGGATCATTATCTTCTTTTATCATCATCACTAGAATATCTTTTGCACCGCGTGATGAGAGTTTTTTCTGATCAACCATTTTCATTAATTTAGAAAAATTTACACTACTGATACTTAGAATATCCTTGCCTTCTTTTTTTAATAATCCCAAATAATCAGTGAGGATATAGTTTACAGATAATTTTATTATTTGTGGATTATCTTTTATAACTTGTTCAAAATAATCCCCTATTTCTCTAGACTCTACGAAAACAGCAACCTCTTTTTCAGTCATGCCAAAATCCTTAAAGTACCTCTCTCTTTTAACCCAAGGAAGCTCTGGAGTTAGTGCTGTGAGCTCTTCCCTACTAAAATCTTTTACTTCGCTAATTTTTAATTTTGGTAGATCTGGTTCAGGGAAATATCTATAGTCATGTGAACTCTCCTTTAATCTTTGTGAGAAAGTTGTACCTGTATTTTCATCAAAACCTCTTGTTTCCTGAACTACTTTTTCTCCTTTTTCTAAAAGATTTATTTGGCGATTTATTTCAAAAGAAATGGCTTTTTCTACAGCCTTAAATGAATTGAGATTTTTTACTTCGGTCTTTGTGCCAAATACTTTATTTTTACTTACAGAGATATTTGCCTCCACTCTCATCTCACCTTTTTCCAAGTTGGCCTCCCCCGCCCCAATGTAGCGTAAGAGTAATTGCAATTCCTTTGCGAACCTCACAGCCGTCTCTGCATCATGTATAACAGGCTCTGTAACAAGTTCCATAAGTGGAACTCCTGATCTATTAAAATTTATTAAACTCTTATGGTGTATATCGTGAGTAGACTGGGCTGTATCCTCTTCCAAATGAATACGAGTGAGGTGAATACCAGCAAGAGAACCACCAGAAACTAGAGGATATTTGTATTGAGAAATCTGATAGCCTTTTGGAATATCTGGGTAAAAATAGTTTTTCCTGTCCCATTCTGTAAAATCTGAGATACTCCCTCCGACAGCATAGCCAATCTTTAAAACATGTTTAATAGCCTCTTTATTTAAAACAGGTAGAGTACCTGGGTGCCCCATACAAACTTGGCATATATTTGTATTTGGTTTCTTTTCGTCTGGATCATTTTTACAAGAACAAAACATCTTTGAAGATGTCTTTAGTTCTGCATGTATCTCAAGTCCTATCGTTGCTATATAGTCTTTCATGTAAATAATATATCATTTTCTCAATCTTTTTACTATTTCATCTGAGAAGTTTTTTATGATAGCATCATCTAGAACTGTAACAGTTAAGATATCCTTATTGAACTTTTGAAGCTTTTTAATTGCTGAATCCAGTGCCTTTTTGTCCACCATATCTGTCTTTGTTAGAACAATCGTCTCTTCCTTTTCATCAAGTCCCTGACCGTATTGTTTTAGTTCATTTCTAATAGTTTTATATGTATCGATTATTGCAGTATTTTCTAAAGAAATTAAATGTAGAATTCTTTTTGTTCTTTTTATGTGTCTGAGAAATTTATGTCCAAGACCTTTTCCTTCTGATGCACCTTCAATAAGTCCTGGAATATCAGCAAGAATAAAACCTCCTTTTAAAGCGCCTAGATTGGGTTCTAGAGTTGTAAACTGATAACTACCGACTTTTGCTTCAGCATTTGTTAATGCATTGAGTAAGCTAGACTTACCAGCATTTGGAAGCCCAACAAGTCCCGCATCAGCCACTAGTTCAAGTTCAATATGAAAATCTGCATCTTCTCCGATCTTTCCAGGAGTAAATTGTGTAGGTGAAATATTTGTTGAACTCTTAAAGTGTTCATTTCCAACACCGCCACGACCACCTTTTAGTATGAGAATCTTTTCACCATCGTTCACTAAATTGTATTTTCTCTTTGTGCGACTGTCAGTTACGATAGAACCAATAGGAAGTTCTATAACGAGATCATCGCCATTTTTACCATACATGCTATTTTTCATACCATCCCCACCACGACCAGATACCATATCTTTTATATTTCTATATCTCTCAAGAATACCAAGATCACGAATAGCTAGTATATATACATCACCACCATTTCCACCATTTCCTCCGGAAGGGCCAGCAAGCTCACGACCACGCTCATGTAGCCATCGAACCACGCCATCTCCACCATTACCTGCTTTTATATGAAAAGTTAAATCATCGATAAATGCCATGTAGATAGGGTATCACTATCTAGTGCTCTTGTAAATTTCTAGTAGTGCAAAAAGAAGCGCAACTATAAGTGGGCCAGCGATAAATCCTATGGGTCCAAAGAACGCCAAACCTCCCATTACAGATAGAAGAATTAGAAATGGATGAACCTGTACACCCCTATTTATTAGCATTGGGCCAAGAAAATTATCTATCAAACCAACACCGAGGATACCCCAAGCAAGTAAACCGAAAGCGTAAATATTCGTACTTGTGAAAAATAGGTAGATTACACCAGGGACGATAACAAGTGAAGTACCTATACCGGGAATTAGAGCGGAAATCACAGCGAAACTTCCCCAGAGTGCAGGATTCGGAACTCCGAATATATAAAATCCCAAACCAGTAAGTATTCCTTGTATCACACCAACAACAAGAGAACCAACAACAATAGATCGAATAGCTTGCTTCAATTTATAGAAAATCTTTTCATCAAAATTATCATCGAGCGGACTCATAAGAATAAAATCTCTCTTAAACTTTCCTCCATCTCGAAGAAGGTAAAATAAAGCAAAAAGCATAATAAAGATTTCTATAACAAATTTTGAAAGACTAGAAAAGATAGTATCTAGATTTGCGAAAGACCATTCAAGGAAATTTTGGACGTATCTTGTTATATTAAATGAATTAAAATTATACGCAGGAAAAACTCCATACAACCTGTTTGATAATGATTCAGAAAATGCATTTAAAGATGTAATAAGAGTAGATCTCTCCCCTTCATCAGTCAAACCATAATATAGATTCTCACTTTCTACATATATTTGTTTTGCTAGGAAGATAAGTGGTGTTATAACAAGAATAGCAACAATAGCTAAAGTTATAAATGTAGAAAGCGAACTAGACTGACTACCGCCAGAAAAGATCCTAGAGATCCATCTATGCAAAGGTCTAAACATTACAGAAAATACAAGAGCTAAGAGAAGAGAGGTGAGATAAGAATAAAAAATAAAGAATGCTAAGATAGCGACACCTATGAGAATTAATAAGAAGAAATAATATTGTGATTTATTTTCCATTTGTTTTTTATTATGTCAATACTATATAATAAAACTATAACATATACAAGTCTTGTTTCATTTCACCAACACCTATATATTCCGCCTCACCACTAAGGATCTTCTCGAATGGTCTACAAGCAAAGCACCCGTCTTTTCCTGCAGAACACTCAAAAATGCCTTTTTCTCGAATCTGCTTTATGTTTTTTGCTAACTTATAGACCTTTTCATAGGATTCATCTATATCTGGTAATTGTACTTCTACAGGCTTATCGTCCCTGTCTATATACCAGTAACTTGCGCCTGACACTTTTCTCTTTTGTAGATTTTTTAATAAAAGTTGATAAATGGGTAATTGGAGTGACTCACCTTCATCATTCTTCCCTGTTTTAAAATCTAAGATATGCACACTATCATCCTCAGGCTTCCAGATTAGCCAATCAATTTTTCCACATAAAATAATATTTTCATCTTCAGATAAATAATAGTTTGGTGGCAAACCATTCTCAGCCTCTTTTATCTTAACAATCTTTTGTTGTAGTGGCTCTTTATTATCAATAGCCCTCTGTATCATTTTCTTTGCACGATCTTTTATTTCTGATTCTTCGATTTCATTATGAAATCCCCCCTTTTTTCCACTTACTTTTTTCCAAGCAATTTCTAGATCATCAAATAATGAGTGATTGAATCTTTCTTCTGTTTTATAATTTGCCAAACCTTCAAGAACCTCGTGTACAGCTACACCAAGAGCTAAAGCTGGATTTACAATATTTATTTTTCTTTTTGTCTTTGGATCTTTATAGACATTATGTAAATAATAAGCCCTATGACATTTTAGAAAGTCCCCCATTGATGAATGAGAAACCCATGTTGCTTTAAAGGGATCCTTTGACATCTACTTTTACTTTTTTAATGAATATTTTTTCTATTGGTCTATCCTGTGGGCCAACTGGAGTATTTGCAATAGCATCTACGACCTCCATACCTGACACAACTCTACCGAAAATAGAATAGAGGCTTGGTAATTTCATATCTTTATGCATTATAAAGAATTGACTACCATTTGTATTTGGACCAGAATTTGCCATTGCAACTGTTCCTCTTGTATACCCTGTCTTGTAAGACTCTGTAGTAGGGTTCAATTCATCAGCAAAACTATACCCAGGACCACCTGAACCAGTACCTGTAGGATCTCCACCTTGAATCATGAAATCTTTAATGACTCGATGAAAAATGACGTTTTCATAAAAGTTTTTATTTGCCAATGTAATAAAATTTTCTACAGTCTTAGGTGCATCTGCGTTATATGTCTCAAATACTATATTTCCTTTATTTGTTTCTATTGTGATTATGTTCATTAGATTTTTAATTATTGGGGTCGTTGTAATGGGTGGTGTGGTTTGTGTAGGTATTGATGGGGCTAGGCTTGATTTTGGCCAAACATAATAAATTCCTGCAAAAATAATTATTAAAACTATCAATGTGTACATTTTATTCATATTTAAATATTATATAGTTCTTTTATAATTTTTACCACTTTTTCTATGGCTTCTGGTAGCGAAATTTTTATTGTAGCACCTGCAGCCGCTTTGTGGCCCCCACCCCCAAGAGCTGAGGCCAATCTAGAAATATCATAATTTTTAACATCACGACTACGAAAACTTAACTTAACTTCATTGGGATTCACTTCTATTAAAGTTCCAGCTATTTCTACACCGATGATTGATTTTAACTTATTTGAAATATATCCCGTAAAACGATTATCCTCTTTTATATTATTCTTTATAAGATCATTATGGCTAACATAGGCAAGGGCCAATTTGCCATCAAAGTACATATTAAGTGAAGAAAGGAGCATACTTTCGAAGATTAAACTCTCTTTAGTATTATTATTCTCCATTATAAAGATAGTTTTTTGATAATCTGGTGCCAATAAAGCCAGTTCTGATGCCACTTTTAATGTTTTTACTCCAGACTCTCCGTACCTAAAGCCACCCGTATCAGTATACATTCCCATAAATAGGTTTAGAGCGATATCATGATTGATCTGAATATCGATTTTTCTAAATAAATCATATAGAAGTTCTGATGTTGATGAATAATTAGCGTCTACATGGTTTATTTTTCCATAACCTTTATTACTAACATGATGATCCATGACGATAGTCATGAGACTTTCTGGAAAAACAACATTACCTTTTCGAGAAATCATATCTATACTTCCGCTATCAAGTATTATAAATAAATCAAAATCCTTAATATCTATTTCGAAAAAATTCTTTTGCACAATAGTATCTACACCAGGAAAAACAAAAGCTTTAGGTATTTCACTATCACCTTTTATCAAACTTACTTTTTTACCGATTTGTTCTAGGGCAAGTTTCATAGCTAAAGCTGAACCCACGCTATCTGGATCTGGTGATGGGTGACAATGTAGTAAAATATGTTTGGCTTTTTCTATTTCTAATTTTATTTTTATTTCTATTTCATTCATAAATTATTTAAATATAATTGGTATTTCTAATGAATCACTACCTTTAAGAATTAGAGTACCTTTTGAGCCTTTTATGTAATTATTGAACTGTATATTACCTGCAAATTTGATAAATTCGGTGGTCGTAAAATCACCCTGCGCGGTAGCGTGTCCTTCTGCTATAACATTTTTGTATGAATCAACCAATACTATTGGGAAGCTTCCATCGATAAACCAACTACTCCTAGCCCGACCGGCAATACTGAGTGGTGAAGAAATCTCTGAATCCTTTATAGGAAATGTCACAACAATCAGATTACTACCATCTGATGGCTTTATATCTATTTTTGTATTAAAAAAATAAAAAATAGGATAAATTATCGCAATAATGATGACTATTGATAGTATTGTGACTACAGTTTTTTTCATATTAAGGTAATTATACACAATTTTTGCACTTTCCAAAGAATTCAAGAGAATGATCATTTATAAAAGAAAATTTCTTCGAAGAAACCATTGGGTTTGGTAATTCACAACCTTCAAATTCCTCAATAACATCACATGTCTTTCAAATTATATAGTGATGATGCATATCGTTCATTTCATAGAATGGTGATTTTTTCTTCATATCAACCTTTAAAATCAATTTGCATTTCACAAAATATTCGAGTGTCCTATATAAAGTAACTCTATCCAATTTGGGAAGTTTTGATCTTATCTCATCCAATACAATCGGTTTTTTAGCCAAATAAACTACATTTAAAATTTCTTCACGAGGTTTCGTTAGTTTATAACCAAGATTTTTAAAAAGCCATGGAATACCATTTGAAGTTATCATAGAGGAATACCCCCTTTCTTCTTTTTTTCCTATTTTTCCTATTTTTCCTATTTTTATTGATTCTCCGGTACTTTGTTTCTTCATTTTCTTATTATATTCTAAATGCAACCATGTTGCAATTAGAAATTAATTCTAGTATAGTAAAGTAAATCTAAATGCAACTTAGTTGCATTTAAAAAAATCGAGAGAAAAGAAAATAATAGTGTAAGTAAAATCTTTTTTAATTCGATATAATATAATATAATAATATATATATGCTAATACTCGCCACAATCTTAACTTTTATTTTTACTCTTCTGGGTGGTTTTTTTGCTCTTAGATTTAAGGACAGGCTCCACCTTATCCTTGGTTTTAGTGCCGGAGCAGTCATAGGTGCAGCCTTCTTTAACCTTTTACCAGAAGCTCTATTACTTTCTCGGAGCCCAAAAATCACAACTATTGTTGCATTAGGCTTTATTATTTATATGATACTCGATCGTTTTATTCTACTTCATTCTCACGAGGAAAGAGGAAGTTTGGGTGCTGGTAGTTTATCAATTCATAGCTTGTTGGACGGAATCGGTATTGGAATAGCATTCCAAGTATCTGCATCTATTGGCCTTATCGTAGCAATTGCTGTACTTATTCATGACTTTTCAGATGGAATAAATACTGTAAATATGATTTTAAAAAATGGTGGCGAAAAGAAAAAAGCAATAAAATGGCTCCTGATAGATGCTGTGGCTCCGGTAATTGGTATTTTATCAACAATGTTCTTTACCCTATCAGAATCTGCCCTAGGAATTATAATTGCTCTTTTTGCTGGATTCTTCTTATATATAGGCGCTAGTGACCTACTTCCAGAAAGTCACCACAATCACCCAACGATTTGGACTACAGTATCTACAATACTAGGAATGTTGGTTATCTACGAAGCAATTACTTTAGCAAGTATTTAATCTACAAAAGTTAGAGCCTTTCCTTTTTTATTTGCTCGTCCTGTTCGTCCTATTCTATGAACATAATCGTCATAAGTAG
>CALRCS010000010.1 GCA_943354625.1 Candidatus Nomurabacteria bacterium
AATTTATCCGCATCAAAAGCATGAAGTGGCTGACCGGTATCGAACATAGCGTAGTTTGATATATCAACAATAGCATTTATAGAACGTGCACCAATAGCTTCAAGTCTATCTTTAAGCCATTTAGGTGATTGAGTATTTTTTATATTTTTAATTAAAACTGCTGAATATCTAGAACAAAGATTTGATTCGACTTTTACCAAAACATCATCTCCTTTTTTTAGAATTTCAATTTTATCTGATTTAAGAGATAAATTTAAAATAGCACAAAGGTCGTAGGCCACACCTTTATGTGAAAGCATGTAGTGCGCTCTATCAGGTAATACTTTTAAATCAAAAACAGTATCATCTTTGCCATCTATTTTTACTTTTTCTGATCCTTCAACTTCTGAAGATTTAAAGGTAAAAGCCTCAATGATCTTCTCATCATCTGGGAGTTTTTCTACTATATGATCTTGTAACCATGATTTAAGGATTTTCATAATTTATACCAATTTATTAATGCTTGAACTATCAGACAACGATTTCATTTGTTCAATAGCACTTTCATTTAATTTTATTAATCTATCTGCCTGAGTTAATTTCGCGCGTATATATTCAGCATTTAAATTTTCAAGATTTGCTAAACATACTAGCTGTGACACATCAGCATAGTCACGAATATTACCATCTAATTTTGGATTTTTACTCCGCCACTCTTTCGCTGTCATTCCAAATAATGCTTTATTAAGTACATCAGCTTCATTTGCATATATATTATTTGCTTGTTCAGGCGGAATACGAACAGGAATAATATGATTTCTTATCGCGTCTGTGTGAATACGATAATTTATTTTAGTTAGCATCCGTTTAATATCCCAACCCAAAGTCAACTTCTCATTTTCATCTACCTTTAACCTCTGAAATTCTTTTATTAAATAAAGTCTAAATTCAGAACTTATCCAACTAGCAAATTCAAAAGCAATATCTTTATGGGCAAATGTACCCCCGCCATAACGACCAGATTTAGTCATAATACCTTGAGCTCTTGTTAATTCAATCCAATGCTTTGGAGTTAAAGAAAAACTATTAGAACCAGCCTTATTTTTAAACCCATCGAATTCGATGGAGTTAAAATTTGGATTATGTATTTTTTCCCATAATCCTAAAAACTCAATAGTACTCATATTACGCATCCAATTTTGTAAAACATAATCACTACGCTCTGAATCTTTAAAACGAGCTATATCAGTCAAAGATATAAAGTCTTCTTTATCTTTTTCCAATATATGAATTTGTATGCCTTGAGTATTAATTTTTTTCATATTTAAAATTGATTTATAAGCCTCAAATCCCCATCATATAACATTCTAATATTGGGAATATTATTCTGACGCATAACTAGGCGATCTATTCCGAAACCGAAAGCAAAACCCTTCCATATCTCTGGATCAATTCCTGCAGATTTGAAGACATTGGGATGGACCATACCAGCACCACCCATCTCCAACCACTTACCATTAAAGAGCATGTCCACTTCAACTCCTGGCTCGACGAATGGAAAAAAACTAGGACGAAAACGTATGGTCAAATCATTTCCATATAACTTCTTAAGAAAATGTTCTACTGTGCCTTTCAAATGTCCTATCGAAACGTCTTTATCAACATACAAAGCCTCCAGCTGGAAAAACTGTGCTTCATGTGTAGCATCTGTTGCTTCATTTCTAAAGACTTTACCTGGTACGATAATAGCACATGGAAGTTTATCTTTATTTTTTTCTAAAAATCTAGCTTGCACAGAAGAAGTCTGAGTTCGCATAACAGGTCTATTCTTCACATCCTTATCATTTGTCTTGATCCAAAAAGTATCCTGCATATCTCTAGATGGATGATCCTTGGGAATATTGAGTGCGTCAAAGTTATAGTGTTCCTGCTCCAATTCTGGTCCAGAAGCCACCACAAAGCCCATATCAGCAAATATACCTACTACTTCGCGGGTAAACTGGGTTATGGGGTGTAAGTGACCTTTCATAATATAAATATAACAAAAATAGCCCGTTTGGGCTACTTTTATTTATTACCTAATATTAACAACTATTTTGTTTTAACAGGTACGCTAGTGGTAGAAATGATTTTTAACGGTGTACCAAAAAGCTCCACCACAAAGACGGTATTTTGCCCTTTATAGATTCCCTTAGCAATACCAATACCCATTTCTTTATAATCTTTTTTTACTATATTTGCTCTGTGAGCCGGTGAGTTCATCCAAGCCAGTGCTACATCGCTAGATTCGAAAAAATTGACTGCCAAATTCTCCCCCGCTGAACTAAAGTTGTATCCGACTTGTTTAAACCAATACCACGGATTTTTCCCTTCCGGACTAGTGTGGGCGAAGTATTGATGAGTAGCCATATCCTCCGCCTTCATCTGAGCCGCTTTATTGAGCAAGTCATTCTGAACTAAAAGAGGAGCCTTGTTTTGAACCCGCTCTTCATTCGTAAGGTCAGTCAAAATTGCTGCCGAAACGGAAGACAAAAAACTTGTCCTGTCAAAGACAAAAAGTTTCTGAATTGAGTATCTAGGCTCTACAGCAGTCACAATAACTATAACAACCACGGCAACTAAAAAGAAAAAGAGTAAGGATCCTTCGTGTAGAAAATATGGCTTAAATCTATTTCCTTTGCATGGGATAAAATACTTTTTCAACGATTTTTTGAATTTCATCATGTCTGTACATTATACCTTAATATTTGCGAAGTCTTAGTATTTACAATAGTACAGTTTTGTGTTTATATTTTTACTAATTCGGCTGTGACCACCAGTCTCTTAGAGTAAATTTTATTTTGGGGAATCCATGTTCCTGTACAAGTGATGAGTTTAAGTAACCTTCCACTATCTTCTGTGAAAACATTTGTATTTTGTTCATCAAAATTATAAGTCTCAATTTTTTTTACTGTAAAGTGAAGCTTTTTACCCCCTTTTGTAGTAATAAATATATCATCTCCTATTTCTAAATTATTTAAATGAAAAAACACACCGGCCAAAGATAGTCCGTTATCTACATGTCCTGCCAATACAGCACTTCCTTGTTCTCCAGGCATAACTCCGTATTTATACCATCCTACATCAGTAAAATTACCAGATGTTGCCATATTTCCTAGTTTGGTAATTCCAACTTCGAGTATTTTTGCTTCAATTTGAATTTTGGGAATTGTTAATTGTACAGGAACAAGCAAAGCATCAGTTATCGGATTTTTTCTAGTGGCTCCTGATAATTTAATCTCACCAGAAGATGAATACAGAACAGCTCGAGCTAGAATAATTACAAAGATAACCGTAGCGAATAGAGTAAAGACACCAATAATTTTATCTTCTTTATTTAACCACACCATATTTACGCACAAAATATATAGCGCCGAGTATAACGATTGATCCAGAAGTCACAAGCATTATTATATTAGATGCAGTATTACCACCATTACCAGTTTGAGGGAAACCGATTTCTGCGCCCAATACCTGCGGTACTAGCTCTACAGGTGCTACAGATGTTTGAGCACCCAAAACCTCGCCATTTATTCCATTACCGCTAGATTGAATATAGCCACTTCCCCCACCACTACTTCCACTACCACTTCCTCCACTATTTCCACTATTACCCCCATTTGAAATTGGAGGAGGTGTTGTACAGATACCACCAGACTCTGTCATCCCTTCTGGAATGATTGATTGATTACCTTCTATATTTGAACAAACATCAATAGTTGGTGGTATTGGATGTTGGCAGAAATCTCCAGCCGCATATTGGTATGAATCCTTATTATTATGTATATATTTCCACGCAAAAACTGTTGGAGGATTCGTACCATCAGCATAATTCGCACTATCTGAAAGTGTCTGCGGCGCTAGACCATACCATAAGTCTATTTGTGCCATACAGATTGGTAATTTTGAAGTAAAGGTAGTTGAAGGAGACGCTGAGACATCTACCAATCCAGATCCATCAAAAAATTCCTGATGTGATAAAACCTGATCAAACATACTATAAACTGACAAACTCAATGGAATTTTACATCCAGTCGTATTATTTACTACTACAGTTGCCAATCCTGTGTCTGTTGAAACATCAAAAGTATAACTCACTGACCCACTAGTAAGCGCTGATCCGAATTCAGCAAAAGTCATCTCCCCAGCCACTGGACATAGGGGGTTTACATCTGCGGCATTTGCTACTGTGCCAATACTGATAATAGAAAACATAAGTATCAAAGCTAAAACTGATGTCTGTAATGATTTTTTCATAAAATAATGTTGATTATGTTGATTAATAGAAGATTCGTAAATTTGTTAGTCACAGGATACTAGAGTCATGTATATCATAACCATGAAAAAGTGTCAAGTCCGATTACTTGAATAAGCAGTAAAACCAAGCTTTATAGCCATCTAGGCTACTTTATCTATTTATATATGTGATAGTTAGTTGTAAAACAGTTGCAAAAGAAACCCAAAGTAAATACGGAATCTGAATATAAGTAATCCATTTCATATGGGGATAAATAGCTATCATTGCCCAGATAAGGGTAAAAAGAATAAGTAAAATATCAATTCCTGCTAGAAAATTATTTTTTAATCCAAATTGCAAAGGCGTAAAAGCAAAATTAAAAATGAGATTCAATATAAAAGGTAAAGCGACAAGAAATGTGACCTCTTTCTGCCAAGCCATTAAAAAAACTTTGCCAAATGACACAGCAATCAAAACGTAAAGAAAAGTCCATACTGGTCCAAAAATCCAGCTTGGTGGTGACCATGATGGCTTTAATAATTTTGCGTATTGTATTGGTTCATTCATAAATTTATTATAGAGCACAGACTTGCTATCTCTGGAGCCACCTCTCGGATTCGAACCGAGGACCTTCACTTTACAAAAGTGTTGCTCTACCAACTGAGCTAAGGTGGCATATTTACCTCTCAACTACTATACCTTAATTTAATTATTTTTTCACCTCGACTGTTTCCTCTGGCACATTTTCTGAAATACTTTTTAAATAAAATGATGACCCTCCGTTTCTATTCACCTCACCCTTACCTCTAACCATATCTATAACCTTTTTTGACGGTGCGTGTGCATGAGCCTTTTTATATGCCCAAATATAAGCATTTCGCGCAAAGGTTAGAATATGATACGCAATCCACTGAATAAGTGCAAGTGCGGCCCTTCTGTTTATATAAGATATAAATGTTCTAAAATAATCGTAGTATTTGTGAACAATGTGATTTGTATTGTCAGCAAGCTTAGAAATCCATGATTTCTTCCCAGAACGCATTTCTAAAGCCTTAAAACCAATCATTCCTAAAATTCCCAAAAGGGATAAATAAAACAGAATAGTAGTTGTATCTAGAAATGCTGACATAAATTTTAAAAGACAAATTAGCTATTTCTCCAAAACAGCAAAACGAGTAAAGCGTGCAATTGCGATCTTTTCTCCAAACTTCTGGCTTGCAGCCAAAACAAGAGCCTCAATAGTAATATCGGGGTTTTTTATGAAAGGTTGATTCAAAAGAACCTGATCAGCAAAATATGTAGCCAGTTTCCCTTCTAGAATCTTATTTTCCATTTCCTTTGGAACCTTTTTTCCACTATCAGCAATCTCCTTTAGAAATACTTCTTCAGCGATTTTCTTTGCCTCTTCAGTAATCTCATCTTTATTCAAAAACCTTGGATTGGAAGCTGTAACATGCATAGCAATATCCCTTGCAAGAGTCTTGAATTCATCATTTCCGGATACAAAGTCCGTCTCACAGACAAGTTCAACCATAGATGCTACTCTACCTGTAAAATGGACATATGACTGAACAATACCAGCACCAAAAGTCCTATCTTTCTTTTTTGCTGCGAGCTCCCCACTCTTTTTTCGAAGAATGACACGAGCTTTTTCTATATCTCCACCCGCTTCTTCTAATGCCTTTTTACATTGCATTACAGAAATACCCGTTGAATCTCTAAGCTCTTTTATTTGGTCTATATTTATCATATTATATACTTTTAGCTGAAGAGTATGCCTTTACTATTTCCTGAACAAAGAAATTTACACTTGTTTGAGATGAATCATTTCCAATAATAGGAAAATCTAAATCCTTAATATTACAATCAGAACCAGCAAGAGCAATAACAGAAATACCCATATCCTGTGCTTCCTTTACAGCGGTCTTTTCTTTCTTTGGATCAACGATAAAGATCGCTTTGGGAAGATCTTTCATAGAAACAACTCCAGAAAAAAATCTCTCGAGATTTGCTATCTCGCGATCAATAAGAAGTCGCTCCTTTTTTGTATATTTTACGAGTTCACCCTTTTCCTTTTCAGTTGTAAGCTTCTCTAGCTTCTCTACTCTTTTACGAATCTGTATAAAGTTTGTAAGAGTACCCCCGATCCATCTTCCGTCAACATACGGCATGTTTATTGATAAAGCACCTGCCTTTATAGCATTTCGTGCTTCACTCTTTCCACCGACAAAAAGAATAGTTTTACCGTCCTTTGCCAAAGAAGCTACAAAAACCTTTGCTGTTTCTAGAAGCTTCTCTGTTTTTTCTAAATCAAAAATCTCAACTTTGTTTTTTATACCAAAAATGTATGGTGCAACTGTAGGATGTCTACGTGTCTTGGAAAATGCAAAATGCGCGCCTGCTTTGAACATACTTTCTATCTTTGGGTTGCTTATGGGATGGGTTGTTATTGTCATAAATATTGTATAAAATAGTGTAACAAATAGGGCTTAGTTTGGCAATGCCTCTTCAGACCTCTTAACTGATTGCAATTTTTCTATGATATCGTCAAGTTTACCCGCCATAATGGTATGGATATTACTCCATGACTCCTTTATGCGATGATCAGTAATACGGTCCTGTGGAAAGTTATAAGTCCTAATCTTCTCTGACCTATCAGCTGTTCCAATCTGCCCCTTTCTATTGGCACTAAATTTCTTTGCCTCTTCCTCTTCTTTCAAAAGTGCTATCTTCGAGGTAAGAATAGCCATGGCTGTTTCTCTATTTGCTGACTGGCTTCTTTCCGCTGTAGATCTCACATCCAAACCTGTAGGAATATGGACGATTCTCACTGCTGTCTCTACTTTATTGACATTTTGTCCACCCTTTCCTCCGGCACGAGAAAATTCTACATGCAAATCCGTTGGGTCAATTACAAATCTAACCTTTTTACGAATAGGTAAAATTGCCACAGAGGCAGTCGATGTATGAACTCTGCCCATCTTTTCAGTTTCAGGAATTCTCTGTACACGATGGACTCCAGTCTCATATTTTAATAAATCATATACGGTTTTCCCTTTAATTTCTAAAGTTAAATCATCAATCAGCTTTGTCTCCCAACCTTGCGTCTCAGCATATCTATCATACATTTCCATTAATTGATGAGCAAAAATATTTGCTTCATCGCCTCCAGTACCAGCTCGAATTTCAAGGATAAGTTCAGTTGGATATTCAATTTCCTCTTTTTCGGATTCTATAATCGTATTAATCTGCGCCTCAGTATTTTTCTTCTGTTCAGTAATCGAATTTAAATCTGCCAATGCAAGATCCTTCATAGATGGATCCTTTTCAATCATTAATAAAATCTCCGCTTCATCCTTCAAAAGCTTTTCATATATCTGTGCTAGATATGCTGTTTTGTGATTTTTTTTATATTCTTCAAGATTCATCTATGCTGTCTTCTTGACATCAGCTTTTGATTGACGAGACTTAAACTTCTCAACGCGTCCAGCACTATCTAGAGACTTCTCTTGGTTTGTATAAAAAGGATGTGATGAACTAGAAATTTCAACATGGAATGCTGGGTATTCTTTTCCATCAGTAAACTTTACGGTTTCCTTTGTCTTTATAGTTGAGGAAATGAGAAATTGAGTTCCGTTTGAATTATCAACGAATACAACTGGTCTATATTCCTTTGGGTGAATATCTTTTTTCATAAGTAGGTATTACTCTACCAGAGACAATGGTTTAATGCAAACTAGAATCCCTGTAGAGGGTCAATCATGGTTCTCTGGATATTACTTGCTTTTACCATTACTTGACTGCCATATGAACAACTAGAGCCTCCAGTACCATAGTATCTGCATGCCGCTTTTATCTCTCCAGTATAGCTTCCATTTACTGCACCAAGATCTGTTAGATAAAAAGCTGAAGCCAAAAACGCATGTTCCGGGTTCCAAGGGTCAGGTGTAGATATGTTGAAAGCATTTGAAATACGATTTATAAAAAGATCCCATGTTGATGGAATAAATTGTGATGGCCCCATTCCACCACCAAATCCTCTACCCTTATAGTACTTTGCACTACCGATAGGACAAGAGACGGCTGTTTTTGTTGAATCCAAACCGAGTGATTTTGTAATATTTATAAATGATTGAGTATCTCTAGGGGCTTTCATAACCTGTTCAAAAGGAAGTCCTGTATTTTTTCCAACACCATCACCCGTTGCAAGATTTGTTACATAACAAGCACCAACATTCGCACCGAGATTACTCTCTTGAGTAATTATTGCTAGAAGGAAAGCTGGCCGAATTCCCGTCTTTACAGAAACTTCATTTGCATATTTTAACGCTAATTCAAAAGGAATAGATTTTGAGCCACCAGCAAGTGAGAATAGTGCAGCACGAATTTCTGCTGCCTTTGCTTTCTTTAGAGCGAGTTCAGCGGCATATGCTTTCTCATTTCCTTTACTAATTATCAAAAGATTTTGTTTATCTTTTTCATTCACTTCTATATTTTTCTTTTGAGACTCTATTGCAACTTTTGCATCCGTTTCCTGATTTTTTTTAGTATTTAAATTACTTTTTTCAATCTCTACTTGAGACTTATCTGCTCTAATGTTTGCAAATGTAGTTTTTAAGGACTCTTGAACTGATTGGAAATTATCAACATCAATAAAAATATGTGATAGATCCTCTCTAGATAGTAAAAACTCAACAAATGAAATAGACTCGATTTCATTATTTTTTCTCATTATTTGGGCAAGGGTCTCTTTTCCACGATTAATATGTCCATTAAGATCTACGATCTTTGCCTGTTTATTGTTTATATCTTTCCCAAGTGTCTCAATAGTTAGATTTTTAGCTTTTATACTTAACTGAGCAGCCTTTATCTTTGTATTCAAAATAAGTATATCTCGAGAAATAGACGCACTCTGGCTCTGTGTATCAGCTAATATTTTTTCTGTTTCAGCCTGCTCCTTTTCTACCTGAATTAATTCAGCTTTCAATCTAGCTGATCTTTGTTCTACAGTCTCTGTGTTTTGTGCATAACTAAAAATAGGAAAAAACGCAATTGTCAAAATCAAAAAAGCTTGAAATATCCTATTCATCAAAATATTATAACACACTATACCTTCTACTCTTTCTTTGTCTCCTTCTTTGCATCTGCAGTACCAGCTTCTGCAACTTCTTCTCCTCCTTCCTTTGCTTCCTTACCCTTCTTTGTAACTTCAATAGCTGACATATCTATAGGTTTTACTTCCTCCACTTCCTCCTTTGCTTCAGAAACTGATGCGATGATTTCGTCTGATCCAGAGATAAGAATAACTCCAGCCCCAAGCTTTATATCCTTTGCTGTAATTGTACTTGAAAAATCTGCCAAAAGAGAGATATCCGCAATAAGCTCATGTGGAAGGTCTCTTGGTGCTGCCTCAATCTCTAGTTCTCGAGCAACTTTCACAAGAATAGCGCCTTTATCTTTTACAGCAGGAGAAATACCAGTAAAAACTAGTGGTATATTTACTCTTACCTTTTTACCCTTTTCAATTATATAAAAGTCAGCATGTCTAGGAGCTCCTGTAACTGGATGAATATCTATATCATGTATTAGTGCTTCATGCTCATTATTACCTTGTTTTATAATAATAACTGAGGATTCTCCTGCCTTTTTGTAAGTTTTAATAAATTCAATCATAGAAACAGTCACCGGAGTTGATTTTTCCTTTGGCCCATAAAAAACTGCAGGCATTATTCCTGCCTCGCGAAGGGTTTCTGGCTTTACCTTCAAATCTCTCAGTTCTACATTTAATGTAATCATGTGGATGCTATTATATACATAATAGTAGAAAAGTCAAAAAAAGTAGGTCCAAATCAAAAATGTAGATATGGCATTTGATATGATTGTTGAGATCATAATTATATTTACTGATAATGGCAAAGAAGTTTTACATGATTTTTTGTGCATATGTGTTTATTATAATATGAAAAAGTAAATAATCAAAGAGGTTAAAATGATGTTTAAAATAATAATTCCAAGTAAAACCCCCTTAGCACTTGATTCATCTCTTATATAACCCTTTTTTATAAGCCACTGAGTAATATCCCCTGATGGTTTCTGGCCATTGGGATTATCATCAGAATAAAATCTGGTTGGTATAGGTTCATAATCTGTCTCAAATTCTACATTTGACATAATAGATTAATCTAAATTATTAAATAATCTTAACTTCTGCACGACAACCTTTTGCATTTCCAATCTAGCCCCTTTAAGATACTTGTACGGAGCTAGCTCTTCAGGATTTTCCTGAAGAGCTTTCACTAGACCAGAATGAAAAGCTACACGAAGTTCTGTATTTATGTGGATAACTGATATTCCGGCTTGTATCGCAGCTTTTATATCAGCTATAGAATTACCAGAAGCCCCATGAAGAACTAATGGCACATCTACAGCTTTTGAAATCTCTCGTATCCTATCTATATTCAATAGTGGCTCACCACCTTTCACCATTCCATGAACATTTCCTACAGCTGGAGCTAACATATCCACACCAGTAGCAAAGACAAAAGATTTTGCCTCCTCTACAAGAGTAAGTCTTCCGACACCTTCTGGAACAACGTCTAAAAGTTTTGATGATTTTCCTATAAAACCGATTTCAGCCTCAACTAAAATATCTGGGTTTACTCGTTTTGCATATTCTACACATTTCTTTGCTATTGATATATTTTCATCAATAGGTAATTCTGTTCCATCGTATATAACAGAATCATAACCAGCATCTACAGCTTCCTTTACCCTTTCAAATGAATACGTATGATCAGCATTCAAAAAAACCTTCTGTCCTGTTGATTCCCTATATGTACGAACCATACTTGAAAGTTCAGAAACTCCAATAAAATCACGCTCACCTTCAGACACACCAATAATAACTGGTACACCGACTTCTTTTGCTCCCAAAACTACAGCCCAGAAACCATCGCTATTTGAAATATTAAAATGACCTATTGCCACTTTTTTATTATTTGCATCTTCTATACATTCTTTCATGCTATAATATTACCATATATGTTTGATAAAAATATAGATTTTTTAGCAATTGGGGATATCACGACAGACGCTTTTATTCGTATAAAGGACGCAGGTGTACATTGTAGAGTCGATACAGAAGAATGTGAATTGTGTATGAAGTTTGGTGATAAGGTTCCATTTGAATCTGTAAAAGTAATAAAAGCTGTGGGAAATTCCGCAAACGCAGCTGTTGCTCTCGCACGTTTAGGTATCAGATCTGCACTTATGACAGAGGTTGGTGATGATCCAAGTGGAAAAGATTGTATACAAGGTCTTATTAAAGAAAAAGTAGATACTCGTTATGCACATATGAATAAAGGTATGCAAACGAACTACCATTTTGTACTTTGGTATGAAGCAGATAGAACTATTCTGATCAATCATATTCATTACCCTTACAAATTTCCACAAATCAAAAAAAATCCAAAATGGATATACTTGAGTTCGCTTGGCGAAAATTCAAAAGAGTATCATGAAGAGATTTCAGAATATTTAAATAAAAATAAGGATGTAAAACTAGCATTTCAACCTGGAACTTTCCAAATGAAACTTGGAATTAAAGAATTAAAAGATATTTACAAAAGGACTGAAGTCTTTATATGTAATGTTGAAGAATCACAAAGGATACTTCATTCAGAATCTAGAGATATAAAGTTTCTATTAGCCGAAATTCATGCAAATGGTCCAAAGATAGTACTTATCACGGATGGTCCAAAGGGTTCATATATGCTCGACGGTGAAGGTTTCTACTTTATGCCAGTGTACCCAGATCCAAAACCGCCACTAGAACGTACTGGATGTGGAGATGCTTTTTCTTCTACTTTTGTTGCAGCTATGATGCTTGGAAAAACTCCACTCGAGGCACTCATGTGGGCCCCAATAAATCCCATGTCTGTTATCCAGTACGTTGGTGCACAAGAAGGTCTTCTTGATAGAGAAAGTCTAGAATGGTTATTAAAAACCGCTCCAGAGGAATATAAACCGAGGGAGATTTGACATTAGGAATCTAGTTTTGTTATTATTACAAATAAGAAAGAACCTATCGGCCCGTGGTTTATACACCACAATTAGCGGAGGGTTTTTTCGTTTATGGAAAGACAGACATAAATTTCTTTTCACCATCTTTTTTATTTTCCTTAATTTGAACATAGAAAATTTTACCATCTTTGGTTACTCCAGAAAATCTATGTAGAATCTCTCCACAATTATTCAAATTATCCTTGGTTGTTGGTTTACAATGTGAATTTTGAATTAAATCAAGGGCACATGCGTAAAATTTGAGTCGTCTCAATCTGTCTTGCCAATTTTTATCCATGAGATGTACCCAGAACAGATCGAGAAATACTTTTTCTTTTTTAAAAAATGGCGCACGAATATATGGCCTTCGTTTAGTTTTTAAAGATATTTTTTTATATACAAATTTAGCTTTTGCATATACTTCACCGTAACTAGTACCAGCAAGTTTATTTACTTTTGTTGTGTAGATTTGAGACTTCATATCTCAACTCTATCAAACTGAAATAAAATCCGTATAAAATTTTGACAATCAACTGTACCCGTATGGGTATAAAATCTTAATGAAATTTTCATACCAGGAAAATACAAAAAAACCGCGCAACTTGTTCATCACAATTGCGCGGTATGCTGGTGGAATCTCCATACCAGCGAAAGAGGTTGAGATTTTAGGTCGTCAACCAAGGACCCGAGGGATTATATCAACCCCAATCTTTCGGCGAATGCCGAAGGATCGCTGTGCTGGCTTTCCTAGCCAGCATCGGCAGATCTCGAGAAATCTCCAACTTAGGGAGCTTTTCTAACTCGATAGTCTGCCACATGATCACTATTTCATTCATGTCTTTCCTCCTTTCCCCAATAATGTAGCATACTGCAGTTATTTTGTCAATAGCTACGAAAATGAGAGAAGGTGTGCTCTCAAAGGGTGTCCTGGTGTTGTAATCCGCTTCCTTAGTATATTCAATGCCCTACTCTTGAGTAATTTTGCTTGACCTTTGCCGATATTTAGCATTGCTTCTAATTCCTGATATGTTTTACAACCACTACCGTTGAGTCCAAAATGTGATTTGATTATGATCTTTATTTTCGTGTCCAATCTTTCCACTTCATTCATCATCAAAGTATAAAGATCAACTTTCATCATCTCCTCATATGGTGGACATACATTTTCATCTGGTATTAAATCTCCAATAGTACTAGTACTATCTGGCTTTACTGGACTATCTATTGAGACCGTATAACGCATTGCTTCCAGATACAACCTTACGTCTTTTAGACTCATCTCCATGTATTCCGCAATTTCAGCATTTGTCGGATCACGACCAAGCTTAGTACTAAGAGTATTAGCAGATCTCTTTGCCTTTTTTCTCTTATTACTAGCGTGTACAGGAATGCGAATTATTAAAGACTTATCAACTATCGCCCTCCTGATGCTATTTATAATCCACCAAGTGGCGTATGTTGAGAACCTTGCACCTTTAT
>CALRCS010000011.1 GCA_943354625.1 Candidatus Nomurabacteria bacterium
ACAATTGCATCATCTACAGGATTGTCAATGGCACCATATGGATGTAGAGATGGAGATGTATTTGGTATTACAGCTACAACAACTGGTTATGTTTCAACGACTACATATGGAACATATAGTGGAAGTGCTGTAAATAATATAACTGCTACAACTAGTTATACACTCAAGGTTATTGCAATGACAAGTGAAAACGATGTCAATGTTATGCCAACAATAGGTATGCCTTTTTCATCAACTTCTCCTGCAGTGGGTCAAATCACAGTTGCTAGTTCAACTTATAGTGGTGGTGTTTGGTATCTAGTTGCTACTTCGACTGCACCAGCTGGAGCTACACTTATGGCTACTTCAAGTGGGTATATAAATAATACAATTGCAAATGTCGTGACTTCGACATCTGCACAGCGTACTGTCGCTTTTGATGGAGGAAGTAGTGCGACATACAATAGTACAAGTAAATTATTATATGGTCTGAAAGTAGTTACAGCTGATCAGTTTGGAAATTCTGTTACTCCTCTATCCGCATCATATCGTGGCAATACTACGACTTCAACTAACGGATCTACACTTTATTGGGCTGATACTTCTGCTACTGTTGGAGTATTAAATATAATTGCACCCGGGTATCTTTATGCCACATCTACTAATACAGGATTTTATAGTGTTAAGACAGCAAGTACCACGCAAGTAGCAATTACTCTTGGAAATTCTACTGCAACTACAACGCCAATCACTGTTAGTGGTACAGCAAAAGGTTTGGAAGCAATGTTGAAAATCTCATCATTTTGGGATGAATTAGGTAATAGTATTATGCCAAGTACAGGTTCACCATTTTCTGTAAGTGGTGCACTTAATCTAATCTCTCAAACTTATAGTGGAGGTGCATGGTATGTTGCGGCATCATCAACTAATTTGGTTGGAGGTAGTTTAATAGCTTCTGTAGATGGTTATGTCACTGAGAGTGTTTCAAGTGTTCTGACTTCAACCACTACGCAATACACATTTGATGTGGGTGATACTGGATCAACATATCATATCGTTGGATTACCATTCGCTTTAAAAGTAACAGCAGAAAAATCAAGTGATAGTTCAGCTCTATCTGGTGCCACTGTGACCTCAGGAAACTTATTTGGTACTGCTTGTTCAGAAAATAGTTCAACCGGAACATACTATTGTGCCATACCTCTTTCTGATACAGAAAGATACGTTAAGGTGGTAAAGAGCGGTTTTACTACAAAGGAAGATATTTTTACCGATAGAACTTCTGCAACTGACATTCAAGACGCAATAACACTTTCCTTACCCGAAGGAAGTGGTGGAAACACCAGTAACAGTAGTGGTGGAGGTATAGTCGGAGGAGGAGGTTGGTCACCAGCACCAACAATAGTACCACCTATACGCGTCACTACTAAAGATTGCCCACCAGGTTATGATTGCAAAGTAAATCCAGCAAATATTACTCCTAGTGTCTCTCCAAACTTCGGTTCAGCTAGTATACCAAGCTTCTTAAGAAGATTAGTAAAGGGTGTTTCTGGAGATGATGTACGTGGCCTACAAATGTTATTAAATTCAGATCCTGAAACCCAAATTTCTTTGATAGGAGTTGGTTCAAAAGGAAATGAAACAGATTTCTTTGGTGGATTGACTACTAAAGCAGTTCAGAAATTCCAGGTAAAATATGGAATTGCAAAAGAGGGTGATGAAGGATATGGACAGGTTGGACCAAAGACAAGAGCAAAATTGAATCAATTGAAGAAATAGAATGAGTAATCCATTTGATCAATCATTCTTTAGATTCTTATTCGGTTTTAGCTTTATTCTCCTTGTAAGTTTTGCTTTACTTTTCTTTGTAGTCAAATACAGTACATCATTGGAAAAACAAGAAGCCGCTGTTTTTGGTGCGATTTCTATGAAAAAATAATAGAACACAAAAATTATTAAATGTTTTAATTAAATTTTAAAATAGTTAATAATTATACTTCGCAGTAGAGCCACCTTTAATCAGGTGGTTTTTTGTTTTAGGAAATTCAGGCACTATTAGTATATTTTGTGAAGTATACAGAAGTTTTTCGTTTGTTAGAATGAACAGATGAGCAAAAAATCAACTATTAAAAATCAAAATGGTGGCCTAATACTCTACACCAGTAAAAAAGGTGTAGTAGAGCTTCGTGCTGATACGGATAAGGAGACTATTTGGGCAAGTCTCGATCAGATTGCTGCTCTTTTTGGGCGTGATAACTCAGTGATATCTAGACATTTTAAAAATATATTTATAGAATCAGAACTTGATAAAAATTTAGTTGTTGCAAAAAATGCAACAACTGCAAAAGATGGAAAAACTTATATTGTAGAGTATTATAATTTGGATGCAATACTTTCAGTTGGTTATAGAGTAAATTCCAAACAAGCTACTCAGTTTCGTATCTGGGCAACTAAAACTCTTCGAGAATATCTTATAAAAGGCATGGTAGTTAATAATGACAGAATTAAGCAATTACCAGATAAAATTCTCAACGATCTTAATGAAAAGATCTTATTTATTCAGAAAACAATTAAGAAAAGAGAATTGAATCAAAGTGAAACTGACAGTCTTATGTCTGTAATACATGATTATGCAAATTCATGGAAATTTCTTAAGGAATACGATGAGGGCGATTTGAAATTAAGGACAAGTAAAAACAAAGAGAAAGTGCGTCTGGAATATGATTTCATTCTTAAATCTATAAATACCCTTAAAGAAGATCTTATGATAAAAAAAGAAGCTTCTGATCTCTTTGGTTTAGAACGAGATGGCACATTTCAGGGAATTCTAAGAACTATTTATCAAACATTTGATGGTAAGGAACTTTATGCAAGCCTCGAAGAAAAGGCTGCTCACTTAATATACTTTATCATTAAAGATCACCCATTTTCTGATGGAAATAAGCGTATAGGAGCATTTCTATTCATACATTTTCTAAAATTAAATGAGATTTTACTCCGTGTAAATGGTGACCAAAAAATAAATGACAACACTCTGGTAGCTCTAGCTCTTCTTATTGCTGAAAGTGCTCCAGGGGAAAAAGATGTGATGATGGCACTAGTGACAAATTTATTGGTCTAATTACAACTTTTCTCTAAATGGGTTAAAATATTTTAACCCACTTGATCAATCCTTCTTCAGATTCCTATTTGGATCAATTTCTCTGAAAAAATAATAGAACACAAAAATTATTAAATGTTTTAATTAAATTTTAAAATAATTGATAATTATACTTCGCAGTAGAGCCACCTTTAATTAGGTGGTTTTACTTTTTTATATTTTAATTGTCGAATGCTGGATTTTATCCAGATTTTATCAAAATTTTATACGGATTTTATCACCTTTTTATATGATGGGCATATTATTAATTTTAACTAAAAATAATATATGTTTAAAAATAAAAAATTATATTTAAAAATTGCTTTCTTTATATCAATCATTTTCTTTACTCCACTAGTTTCTTTTGCAGAAACTCATGTATATCCAAGCGATGTACAGGAAGTGTGGGTATGGGATAAAGCAGGTAGTCCTTATATACTTGAGGAGTCAATATATATACCACATGGAGACTCGCTCACTATAAAAGAAGGTGTAGAAGTTATATCTGCTACAACGACAGATGGCCCATACAATATGAGTTTTGATGGAGGTCTAAATGTATTAGGCACAAAAGAACAGCCTGTAAAATTTACTAATTTATATTCATTATATTTTTCAAATAGTTCAAGTACGATTGAATTTGCAATTATTGAGGGCTCTTTTAGTGCCATCACAGCTAAAGCTAGTCACATAGATATTTTAAATAGCACCATAAAAAATAATTCTTATGGAATAACATCATCTATGAATCAACATTTTTTTCAATCCCAAAAGAAAATTGAACCAAATACTGGTGGTATAGGGAATGCTATGGTTGGTATAGAAATGGACTATGATCAAAATATTATTACTATACATGACTCAAGTATTATAAATAACAATTATTATGGAATCATCAATCAGACTCAAAATCCTATTGATGCAACTAACAATTGGTGGGGAAGAAAAGAGGGGCCTAACCTATCCGAAACTCTAGGATTTGTAAATACTGAACCATGGAAAGAAAAAGATCTAAACATTATAGATGTGCCAGTATGTTGTTCAAATGTACTATTTATACCAGGTTTTGAAGCTAGTAGACTATATAAAAATGAAACAGGTTTATTAGGCACAACTACAAATACGCTTTGGGAACCAAATAGAAATGATGATATTAGAAAGTTATATATGGATTCTAAAGGCAAAAGTATAGATCAAACAATATACACTAAAGATGTACTAGAGGGGGCAACGGGAATTGGATACATATATAAATCTTTTGTTACTGAGATGGATGGTCTTGTATCTAATAATTCTATAAATGAATGGAAATCATTACCTTATGATTGGAGAAATGGAGTATATGATATGGTCGATAATCAAGTCCTAGAGAGTATTTATCAACTAGCTTCAACTTCAAAAACTGGAAAAATAACAATGATAGCACATAGCAATGGTGGTTTATTTGCAAAGGCTATTATAAAAAAACTTGAAGAAAAAGGTATATCCAGCCTTGTCGATAATCTTATTTTTATTACTGTTCCAGAGCTTGGTACTTCAGAATCAATATTGAGTATGTTAAATGGTTATGATCAGTCTATTCTTTCTGGACTTGTCTTATCAAAAAATAATGCTAGAACATTTTCTCAGAATTTACCAGGAGCCTATGGCTTATTACCCTCAAGAAAGTTTTTTGAAAAGAATCCTTTAACAGTTATTTCAGATCTATTTACAAGTAATTCACTCATTTCTTCATTTGAAGGTATGAAAAACTTTCTCTTAAATAATTCCTTTTCAAAAGCTTCATCAACAGATACGAATATACCACTTTTATTAAATTCATACCTTCTTTCTTTAAGTGATTCATTTCACGTAAATATAGATAGTTGGAAACCTGCAACTAGTACTAAAACTTTATCAATTTTTGGTTGGGGTATGCCGACTTCACAGAGTATTACCTATAAACCCGATACCCATTGTAATAAAAGTAAGAATCTAGCTTGTGGTGTGGAATATTCTTCAATTCTTGATATAGCTGGAGATGGTACTGTGCTCACACAAAGTAATTCTCAAAATGCTGACACGACACTTTTCTTTAATTTAAAAGACTTTAGAAAAGAAACGTATGAAAATGTAGCTCATGCAAATATTCTAGAAGCTACAGCTATATTGGCTAAATTAAAAGATACAATTACTGATACAAAACCTGTGAATCCTAGTTATGAAAAGTACTTTTCTACGACGGAGCCTATTGATACAGATAAATATCTTACAATAAAGATATATTCGCCAGTGGATATTGATGTTTATGATAAAGATGGACACCATACCGGTGCAATATACAATCCTGATCTCGGTGGTTACACTCCTGATTGGAAGAATAGTATACCGGGTAGTTACTATGGGGATTTTGATAAGATAAAAATGATTATGGTTCCTTATGATCAAGATTATCAAATTGTATTGAGTGGAAATAATTCTGGAGTATTTGCTGTTACAGCAGATATATCACAATCAGGTAAAATTCTCGCTTCTACTACCTTTGCTGATCTACCTGTAACACCAGCCACAAATATTGATTTTATTGTTGGGACTTCAACAGAGTCTTTTGCTAGTACAACATCAATGGATATTGATATAGATGGGGATGGGGTAACTGATATAATAGGGCGCTCTAATGAATTTCTTCATTCCACTAGTACTGAATTGATAAAAGATCTTCCTACATATCTTGAGTTAATGAGAAAAGTCATACTCTCTCTAGGTTTACCTCTTTTGGCTGAAAAGAATTGGCTTAATCGCATCGATAAGATCAGTAAAAACATTGAAAAGAAAAACTCTCATAAGGTTGATAAAATAGTAAAAAAGTTATCCAGCAAGAAGTTTAAGAATAAGAAATTAAGTGAGGGTCAAAAAACTGCTTTACTAAAGATATTTGAGGATTTATTGGTAAATATAGAATAATTGACTACGAAGATAAGTTCTGATAGTGTATATACATAAGGTCAGAGACAGAAGGCAATGCTTATAGCAGGGGAATTTAACCCATAAGACCTTCCTAGGCAACTCTACAACCTTAAAAGGTCGCATTATCAATTATTTGAAAATTAGTAAAAAAATGGCAAGAACAAAAGTACAGAAGAAGGAGATTCTGGATAAACTTGACGGTATTATGAAAGACGCTCAGTCAATGGTCTTCGTAAACTTTCATGGTCTGAATGTAGGAAATACCACACAAGTTCGTAGAAAATTAAAAAGTGAGAATGTAGGATTCTTTGTTTCAAAGAAATCTCTTACAAAGAAAGCTCTTCTTGAAAAGAAAATTTCTGGAATCTTACCAGAATTGACTGGGGAGGTAGGACTTGCTTACGGAGTAGATCTTATTGCTCCAGCTCGTGAGGTTTATGAATTCCAAAAGAAATATAAAGGTAATATTTCTATCTTGGGAGGTGTATTTGATGGGAAGTTTATGTCTAAAGAAGAAATGTTGGCAATTGCTCTCATTCCTACACAGCAAACTCTCCGAGCAATGTTCGTCAATGTTATTAACTCTCCTATACAAGGATTTGTTATGGCACTCGATCAAATAGCAAAGAAAAAGACAGTTTAGTTAGTATACAAAACTTTAATAAAATTATTCATTATAAAAATTAACATTAATAATATGGAAACAGTAGAAATCCCAGCAAAGTTTAAGTCAATAGTAGAAGCAGTAGAGACTATGTCAGTATTGGATCTAAACGAGCTTGTAAAGCTATTAGAAAAGAAATTTGGCGTATCAGCTGCAGCAGTAGCAACAGCAGCCCCAGTTGCAGTAGCAGCATCAGATGAAAAGAGTACAGTTGCATTACACCTTACTTCAGCTGGTGAGCAGAAAATAGCAGTTATCAAGGTTATAAAGGAAGTTCTAGCTTTGGGCCTTAAGGAAGCAAAGGATATGGTAGACGGAGCTCCTATCCTTGTTAAGGATGCTATGAAGAAAGAAGATGCAGATGTTCTAAAGAAGAAAATCGAAGCTGCTGGAGGTAAAGTAGAATATAAATAACACATTCGTATTTCGTGTTATGATGTATTCTTATGGAAATATTATCTAAATTATTTGGAAGTGAGACGAAGGTAAAACTTTTGCGCCTGTTTCTTTTTAATCAAGATGCAGTTTATTCAGCGTCTGAAATTATTGGAAGGAGTAAATCAGATAATAAAGATACAAAAAAGGAACTAGTTATACTAATAAACTCTGGAATAATTAAGAAAAAAGCGATCGTTCGAGATATTCATCATAAAAGAGGTAAAAAAATAACTATTAAAAAGATTCATGAGATAGGTTATTACCTTGATCAAAAGTTTCCTTATCTTCAAGCCTTGAAGAACCTTTTGATTATGGTAAGTCTTCATGCGAATGACAGTCTTGTAAAGAAGTTTGCAAGTGTCGGACGTATTAAGCTTTTTATTGCTTCTGGAGTTTTTATTCAAGAATGGGATACCAGGGTAGACCTTTTGGTCGTCGGAGATGATATGAATCTTACACGCCTAGATAGTGTGATGAAATCTATTGAATCAGAAGTTGGAAAAGAGATAATCTATTCAGCTTTTGAGACAGCTGATTTTGAGTATCGCTACGGAATGCATGATAGGTTGATACGAGACATATTGGACTTACCTCACACAACACTTGTGGATAAGCTGGGTATAGAAGATAATAAGATGCTATAATATATGCATCGGTAATTATTAATAGCTAATTAATTTATATTATGAATTTTGTAGAAAATTGGGGTGCAGTATTTACTCAATCATTACAGGGTATTTGGTTCGGTGTATCAGGTTTTGTTCCAAATGTTTTAATGGCAATTATTATTTTTATAATTGGTTTAATACTCGCTTCTCTTATTGAAAAGCTTATTGAAGGCATATTCAAGAGTTTTAAGGTGGATATTGCTTTAAAGAGCACAGGTATTGAAGATGTGATCGAGAGATCAGGACATAAGTTAAACTCTGGACGTTTTGTAGGCGCACTTGTTAAGTGGTTTATAGTCGTGGTATTCCTCATTGTTTCATTTGATGTACTGGGTTTGACTCAGGTTAACTTTTTCTTAAACAGTGTTGTACTTTCTTACTTACCAAACGTAATAGTAGCAGTACTTGTTCTTATGGTTTCAGTTGTAATCGCGGATGCTGTACAAAAGGTAATAACTGCTTCCGCAAAAGCAGCCCATGTAAAGTCTGCTTCTTTCCTTGGTAATACAGCAAAGTGGGCTATTTGGATCTTTGCTATTTTTACAGCACTTACTCATTTGGGTATCGCGCCAGCTCTTTTTGGAATATTACTTCAAGGTATCGTAGCTGGATTAGCTTTAGCGGCAGGACTTGCCTTTGGTCTTGGAGGAAAGGAGGTTGCTGGACGTTTGCTTGAGAAATTGGTTCATACAGTGAGTGATAAAGAGTAGTTATTATTCACAGTTTTAGATACAAAGCATCTCCGAAAGGAGGTGTTTTTGTATGTGTGGTATAATCAATTTATGACAAGACCTGCCAGAATTACATTAATAATTATCTTTGTATTACTAGGTATATTATCATTTCTTCCTTCCGCTATAACAATTTTTGGTCCTGAGATGGGATTTGGTATTCAGAGATCATCAAACCTAGTTTATTTAATCTATGCTATGCCAGTGTCATGGATAATAGGTCTGTTGTTTTTTATAAATTTTTTAAAGCAAAAAATTAACGTTTCATATTTAGTTCTTTTAGCTGTATTAGTTTTTTGGTTATATCCATTATTTGTATTTAGATTTTTTTGATATACATTGATATACATAAACACAAAAGCTCCTTCCGGAGCTAAGTGTTACCTGGGATTTTGGATCCACCAGTCGAGGTTAATCGACTTGTATATTTTATTATACTTTTATGTTAAAAGTCAATTATTTTCTTAATAATGGTGTTTTTTGATTGATGTTCGAACATTTTTTGAGCAAAACCCCCAATAAGGAAGCTAGCCCCGCCACTGCTCGGAAACCTCGCCACCCCGCAAAAAAGTTTTCTTCACAATTTTTGATTTGCGCGCGCCGATTTTTTTCTTCTAAAAGGAAAAGAAAACTTTTGTGCGGGGTTCTGCTCTTAACAAGCAGGACGACGGGGCTGTCCGCTTTTTGTATTCGCTCGGGCGTGGCGGAATTCCCCCCAAACCCCCCTTCCGCCACGGCCTCGCGGGGACGATTCTTTTTTTCGGCGGAATTTGAGGCTGTACTTTGCAAAGCAAAATGCGCCACCAAAAGAGATGTTGCCCTTGACCCACCCAACCCATTCGCGGGCAACGCTAAGGAACTCCCTAAAGATTCATTTACAAAATTGTTTAAATTCGTTATCATTATAGTATCAAGAAAGAAACCTTTATATTATAATCTATATACTATAATGTTATACAATTAGAAAAGATATGTCAAATAATAAAATTGCTGAAAACTTAAAGAAACTACGGGCTAAAAAAGGGCTATCTCTCGAAAAGATTGCTCGCCTTGCTGATTTGTCGCTTAACACCATTGTTAAGGTTGAAAACGGAGTGAATACAAACCCAACCATTGAAACACTAACTAAGATCGCCAAGGCGCTTGAAGTTGGTGTTGATGATTTAATTAGATAAAGCATGAAAATTATTGTTCAAAATTTAGCGATAGAATATCAGGACGATGGTATCGGCGAAGTCGTGTTTTTTTTACATGGTTGGCAAGATAATCTTCATACTTTTGATTCTTTAGCATCTCTTTTATCCCCAATACGGAGAATAATCAGGCTCGATCTACCTGGATTTGGCAAAAGTGAAATACCGAAAGAAACCTGGAATTTAGATAATTATGTTCAATTCATTAAAGATTTTATCGAAAAGCTTGATATTAAAGTTTACGCGCTTGTCGGTCATTCTTTCGGCGGACGAATTGCTCTAAAGGGCGAAGCCACGAAAAATCTTCAAGCACAAACAATTATACTCATCGGTTCGGCTGGTTTAGCGAAAAATCGTACATTCCGCAATTTGGCTTTAAAACTACTGGTAAAAATTGGAGGACTAATAACTTATATTCCGCCTTTAATTGTTTGGAGAGAAGAAATACGAAAAAGAATGTACCGCTTCGTTGGTAGCGATTATTTAAAAGCTGGAGCATTGAAAGAAACTTTTTTAAAGATTATTTCTGAAGACCTAAGTACAAGTGCAAAGAAAATAACAACACCAACACTCCTAATTTGGGGCGAGAACGATACTGAAACTCCCTTGTATGACGGGAAACGATTTGCTGGATTGATTCCTAATTCTAAGCTGAAAGTAATAAACAGAGCAGGACATTTTGTTCATAAAGAAAAATCTCAAGAGGTTGCAAAATTAATACGGGAATTTTTATGATAAAAAACTGGCTATCACGCTACAACTTACACTACCTACGATCTCTCGTGTATATGCTTCAAGCGAGTGAGTATAACATCCGCGATTATTTGACTTGGTACCACAAAACAAAAAACTTTTCTCATGTTGAGCGACGCAAAAAATTTGTGAAAACTGCAAAAGGTCTTCTTCTGCTTACGATTGGTTGGGCTATTGTTTTCGCACTCATCGGTCTAGCTGTTTCTATCTTATGGATTGGCACAAGCCCATTTAAATACATTCTTGTTCTCGCGATCGTGTTTTTGTCGCCATACTTTTTAGCTTATGGGTTGGTTGTTCCACTTCTCATTATCAAAATCGTGATTCAGTTGCCAGTTGAGTATTTGATAATTAATCGGGCGCGACAAAAACTTAAAGCTCACAATGCCATAAAAATAGGTATCGCGGGGAGTTTTGGAAAAACAACCATGCGCGAAATTCTCAAGACTGTTTTGTCTGAAGGGAAAAAAGTAGCCACTCCGCCTCATAGTTACAATACACTGCTAGGAATTAGCCAGTTTATAAAAACACTGAAAGGAGATGAAGAGATTTTAATTTTTGAATTGGGAGAATATTATCCTGGTGATGTAAGAAAGTTGTGTGATTTAGTCCAGCCAAGCATGGGAGTTATCACTGGCGTGAATGAGGCGCACTTACAAAAATTCAAATCATTGGAACGAACAGTTAAGACAATTTATGAACTGGCAGATTATCTTGGAGAGAGACCAGTTTATGTTAATGGTGAAAATGATCTTGCGCGAAAAAATGCTCGATCCGGTCATATCATGTATGATCGTATGCGTGTGGGAAAATGGAAAATTGAGAATCCAAAAACCGACCTGACCGGAACATCATTTAACTTAACAAGGAATGGTACAAAACTGGAATTGAAATCAGCACTTTTAGGCTTGCACCAAATCGGCCCCCTTGCAGCCTCTGCTGAAATCGCTTTGAATCTTGGACTATCTTTTGATCAGGTTAGAGATGGTGTCAGTAAGACAATGCCTTTTGATCATCGCCTTGAGCCAAAAACTGATAATGCTGGGGTCATTACACTAGATGATAGTTACAACGGCAATCCCGACGGGGTTAAGGCGGTAATTGCGTTTTTAGCGTCTTTAAAAGATTGCCGGAGGTTTTATGTCACACCTGGTCTTGTAGAAATGGGTCTGCGAACCGAGGAAATACACAAGCAAATTGGCAAACAATTAGCAAAGGCAAGTATAGAAAAAGTTATTTTGATAAAAAATTCTGTAACCTCATATATAGAGGAGGGTTTGAAAGAAGAAAAATATCAAGGCGAAATATTGTGGTTTAATGACGCTCTAACTGCTTTTGCATCCTTGCCACATTTAACAGTAAAGGGAGATGTTGTTTTATTACAAAATGATTGGCCAGATCAATATCAATAATTTATAATAAATTCATGAAGAGAAATATTGCTGTTATATTTGGAGGTCGTAGTGCAGAGCATGATGTTTCCATCATCACTGCGCATACACCTATTATTCAATCCCTGCTTGCAACAGGCATGTTTGATGTTTGGCCAATCTATATTGCCAAAGATGGGTCATGGTACTCCGATCAAGTCATGAACGATATTTCATATTTCAAACAAGAAAATTTTGAGGCAAATCTTTCAAAGCAAAAGAAGGTGCAAATATTGTTTGATAAAGGTTTAAAGATAATTTGGCCAGGTATCAGATCAAGGATTGTTCAAATTGATATGGCTTTTCCGGCTATGCACGGTACATTTGGTGAAGATGGTAGTTTAATGGGACTCTTGAGAATGGCTGATATTCCATTTGTTGGCTGTGATTTATTCGCTTCTGCTGTGGCTATGGACAAGGTTTTGACGAAGCAAATTATATCAACTGAAAACATTTCGATTGTTCCATATGTTTGGTTTACAAAAAAAGATTGGGGGAACAAAAAAGATATCTTGAAAGAGAAAATTTCTAAGCTGAAATGGCCGGTTTTTGTAAAACCGGTTCACCTTGGTTCCAGTATTGCGATTACAAAAGTTAAAGAGAACTCCGCCCTTGAAAACGCTATTGAGGTCGCACTACATTATGACGATAAGGTGCTTGTAGAAGAAAGTATTGAAAATCTTATTGAAGTAACGCTCCCAATTATAGGTAACGACGAGTTGCAACTGGCAGCAATAGAGAGGCCACTCAATAAAACAGATTTTTTTGATTTTAATGATAAATATCTTTCAGGCGGTAAAAAATCCGGAGGTGCAAATAGCCAATATAGTGAAATACCGGCAAATATTGATCAGAAATTAGCTGAACAAATAGAAGAATTAGGAAAAAGAACCTATCATGCGCTTGGTTGTTCTGGCATAGCAAGAGTTGATTTTTTGATTGAGGGTACAACCAAACATGTTTATGTTAATGAAGTGAATACACTTCCAGGTAGTCTTTATCATCACAATTGGAAAAAAATCGGGGTGTCAGGTGTTGATCTTGTAAAAAAATTAGTTGATTTAGCAGATGAGCGTTTCGAGTCAAATAAAAATATAACATATACATTTCATTCAGAAATTTTGAAAAAGGCAGGCGGAAAAAAAATTTCTGAATAATTCCGCCGAAAAAAAGAATCGTCCCCGCGAGGGCGTGGCGGAAGGGGGGTTTGGGGGGAATTCCGCCACGCCCGAGCGAATACAAAAAGCGGACAGCCCCGTCGTCCTGCTTGTTAAGAGCAGAACCCCGCACA
>CALRCS010000012.1 GCA_943354625.1 Candidatus Nomurabacteria bacterium
ACCAGAGAAAGCTCCAGTACCAGACTTGGCTCCTAGTGTTGTCGTAGCTATAGTAGTTGCAAGTGTTGCGCTAGTACCATATGCAAAACCGTGTTCTGTAGCATCCTCACCACCCGTTGCTGTAACAGTTCCGTTACCAGTAGCAGAAGTTGCGGTGACAGATGAGACAGCTTGGGTGGTGACAACCAATCCAGTTGTAAATGTCCAGTTAAGATTGTTCAAAGAATTCGTACAGTTTGTAATACATAGTACAGCAGTTGCATTTGTATTGTTATTATCTTTAACATCAACATACTGAATAGTTCTTGCACCACTATTTGAAATATTTACACTTGATTTTGTGCCTGGAGTATCACTACGAAGTGATAGGTGAATACCATCTATACCTGAAAGATTTGTATTATTCGTAATCGTCGTTGTTACATTTGTAGGAAAAGTAAAAGTATCATTTGTTGTAGTAGATTTTGTTAGATTGTAGAAAGTTGTTCCAGAATTACCTGAAATAGATTGATTACCTCCATCAAATGTTACTGTATTATTGCCATGAGTATATGTGCCACTATTGGACCAATTGCCATAAACTGTAATGGCATTACCTCCAGAAACAAGTGTTCCACTAATGATACTTAAATTTCCATTAACATCTAATGAAGAAGGTAAAGTCCATGTTCCTGATCCATTAAATGCTATATGATTGTAACTATAACCAGCTTTAAGCAAAGCGTATGAGCTCGATCCAGTATACATGACCGTAGTTGAACCGACGCCAAAAGTTGGTGAAGTTATAGTTTCTCCTCCTTGAAGCTTTAGTGTTCCACCGTCTTGGAGAGTGAGGCCTCCTGTAGCTGTAAGAGTATTGCCATTGGCGTCTAGAGTTCCTTCCACCACTGTGATGGTTGAAGGATGGGCTATAGTGGATGCAATGACGACATCACCAGAGTTTTTGTTTATAGACCAAGTAGAAGCTGCATTTATAGTACCGGCCGATTTGGTAATAGTTTGATTACTAGTGCCATTAAAAGTAATTGGGGCATATAAAATATCTTCGGAATCAGATATGCTAAAATTACCACCTAAATTTATAGTTATTGCATCCGAAACAGTGGTAGAACCAAGAGTCACTGCTGGTGAAGTAGTATTTAGCATACTCAAGTCTCCAGCGACAGTGATCGTTGGATTGACACTGTTACGACTTTTTACTGCCAAAGTATAGCCAGCCGCATTTGTAAGAGACATATTTCCTGACACTGTAAAATTGTCATCAAGATAAAAAGTGGCAGGGTTACCCGGAGCTGTGGTTTTAGTAAATGTTAGGTTATTGAACGTAATCCCACCAGAGGTCATTGATTGAGTTAGAGCTGAGGTATCAAGTACTACCGTTCCACTATTGTGAGTAAAGGTTCCACCTGTTTTTGTAAAATTTCCTTGAAATGTGGTTGTGCCAGAGGAAGATACAAAGGTACCACCAGAGAGATTAAAAGCTAAACTAATGGTTGATGTACCCATATTGAAGGTTCCACCAGCAACAGTGAGCTGTCCAAGGGTAATAGCTGTATTATTTATAATCGTGCCACCACTCCAATACATTTTGTCGGAGGAAACAGTTCCACTATAGGTTGGGATAGTGAGGTCACCACTTACTTTTGTTGAGCTCATAGTGGTTGAGGCAATACCCACAGTTTTACTAATCGTCTGGTTTCCTGTGCCATTAAAAACTATTGGGGCATATAAAATATCATCAGCATCAGATATGCTAAAGTTACCACCCAAGTTTATGGTCATCGCTTCTGAAGCAGTAACGGAGCCAAGAGTCACTGCCGGCGATGAATTACTCGGCATACTCAGGTTTCCAGTAATAGTGATTGTTGGGTTGGCACTACTACGACTTTTAATGATCAAACCATAGCCAGCCCCATTCGTAAGAGACATGTTTCCTGCTACCGTAAAACTGTCATCAAAATAAAAAGAAGCGATATTGCCTGGTGCTGTCGTTTTAGTGAGTGTTAGGTTATTGAACGTAATTCCACCAGAAGTCATTGATTGAGTTAGAGCTGATGTATCAAGTACTACCGTTCCACTATTGTGAGTAAAGGTTCCACCTGTTTTTGTAAAGTTTCCTTTAAAAGTAGTAGTAACAGAGGAAGCTACGAAGGTACCGCCGGAGAGAGTAAAAGTACCAGAACTTGTAATCAAACCAGTACTACCTGTATATGTTCCTCCAGCGACTACAAAGTTTCCAGCTCCAACTGTTACATCAAACCCGTCTGAATGAATTACATTTCCAGCATATGTAGACTTTATATTTATTCCAGAAACAGAGATTGTCGAATCTATCGCTACGTTATTTGAATCTCCACTATCAAAAGTTGCGACATCAGAAGCCCCAGGTGCTGTTGTGTTATTTGCTCCACCAGAAGCAGTTGACCAATATAGGTTATTTGAGAATGAACCACCAGCAGGACCAATCCAATATTTTGTAGCTGCACTTACTTTATTTGTACAAAAAATAAAGAGAAATAATATCAGAAATATTATCTTAATTGGGGTTCTATAGTTCACGTGAAAATTATATCATATTCAAATGAAAAAAATAGCTTATTTACTACTTCCCCATCACACTCTTCAGCTCACTTTCATGTGACTTCATCACCATCATCATTGCATCTTGTTGAGACATGCCACCCTTTATCTTTTCTTGAGCTTCTTCAGCAATTTTCATAAAAAATTCTGGATTTTTCTCTATCATAGCAAAAATCTGCTCTTGCTGTTCAGCCGGAACATTTTTTAACTGTTTTTTTAGCATTTGTTTAATTAAAAAATTTTGAAACATATATTTATATTATATCTCGAATCCCTTTTGTATAGATAGTCAGTGGAGTAGTTGACCATGATGAGATTATTGATGTTATGTATTTCCATGCACTCAGTACCTCATCTGTACTTGTGAATAGTGTCTGGTCACCTATAATAGCATCATATAGTACGCGTTCATATGCATCAGGAAGAATAGCGTGTGATGGAAAATCGCTATATTTAAATTTCAAAACCTTAGGCTCAACATCCATCGTAAAACCTGGTGTTTTTACCCAAAATCCGATTTTTATAAGTTCATCAGGTTGGATTCTAAAAGTAAGAACATTCTGCCTATCTTCATAAGTTTTATCACCTTTATCATTTTTGAAATAGATATTTATCTCTGTTTTTGTTTCAGACATTTCCTTTCCACTTTCTATATAAAATGGAACACCTTTCCATCTAGCATTATCTATAGAAGCTTGTATTCTAAAATATGTTTCTGTTTGAGTATTATCCCTAACACCTTGCTCATGTTTGTATCCCTCGTATTGACCCCTGACTACTCTGGATAAAATATTCTTCAGAGTGATCGGTTGAAGATATGATAAGACTTTCGCTCTTTCTTTTCTGATATTTAGTGCGTCCATAACTTTTGGTGGCTCCATAGCTACAAGTGCAAGCATTTGCAAAATATGGTTTTGGCCAACATCCTTTAAAGCACCAATCGCATCATAAAATGCACCTCTACTACCAATGCCGATTTTTTCGACAAGTCTAATGTGGACCTTATCTATGTGGTTTTTATTCCATAATGGTTCAAAAAGTGAATTGGCAAAACGAAAAGATAAAATATTTTGTAAGGCTTCTTTTGCCAAATAGTGGTCAATTCTAAATATTTGATTTTCTTCAAATAGTTCTCCGAGTTTTTTGTCTAGCTTTCTTGCTGTTTCTATATCATTTCCAAATGGTTTTTCTACAAGTATTCTTGTCCAACCCTCATCATTACTACATGGGATAGTAAGTCCAGAATTGTGAAGGTGAATAAAGATCGATTCATAAAGTGATGGTGGTGTAGATAGGTGAAAAAGCTTATTTGAACATTGTCCAAAACTATCATCGATGTTCTTTAGTCTTTGGGCAAGTTGGGCGTATGACTGTGATATATCAAAATTACCTTGTTCGTAATATATATGATCTATAAAGTGCTTTACATCTTCCTCTTTATACTGGCCAGGCTTCACATTCATATGCTCTCGCACAAAAGTTCGAAATTCCTCTCTTGAAAACATTTTTCTCGAAAAGCCCACTATTGCAAATTTTATTGGCAATTGCTTTTTCACATATAAACTTAAAAGCGATGGTAGGAGTTTTCTCCCTGCCAAATCTCCTGTTATTCCAAATATGATAAAAATTGTTGGTGTCATTTAGAAATCTTCACCCCACTTTTCCCATTTCGGGAAATAAATTGTGGATATAAAAACACATGGTAATATAAATACACCTAGGAAAATCCAAAGAAAAAAACTAATTGTTTTCTGTAATGATTTCATGTGAGCGTAAAAGTGTCCGTAATTCTAATTTTTTGAAAATTTCTTCTTGTAAGCAAGGATTGCCTTTTTTATATGCTCATATGCTTGTTCTGGACCAAGAAAATTTCCAACCTTAACACTACCATGTCCAGTCTGGGGAATTTTATATGTCTCAAAAAAAGTTACAAGATCCTTTCTCTCATATGGTGCAAGATCATTAACATGTTTAATATGAGAATATCTTGGATCTTTATTGTTTACGGTTATGATTTTATAATCCTCCTCGCCATTGTCTATCATTTCCATAACGCCAATTACTCGACCATAAACTAGCGTTCCAGGCATTATAGAGTGTGTACTAAAAACAACAGCGTCTAGTGGATCATTATCACCGTCATTCCAGGTAGATGGTACATCACAATAATTTACTGGGTAATAAAAAGGCCCGTACAAAACACGGTCAAGTTCTAGAATACCGTAGTCTTTATTGTACTCGTATTTATTTGACTCACCCTGTCGTATCTCTACGATAAGGTTCAATATTTCTGGTGCTTTGTCCTGTGGAATTGAGTGAAAATGTGAATTATTCATATGGAAGAATTGTAGCCGAATATGAATAATTTTACAAGTTTAGTATTTTCTTATGACACCTTTTACGACAGCAGAGATCTTTAGGTCATGTTCAGGATAAATAGGTTTATAATTTTTATTGGCTGGTTCTAGGTATATCTGATCTCCCTTTTTTCTTAAGAATTTCATAGTAAAACCTCCGTCAACCTCAGCAATAACGATATCTCCATCTTTTGCATCATTTCTTCTTTCTACAATGACAAGATCTCCCTCATGTATTCCTTCATCAATCATCGAGTCGCCTTTTACCTCAAGTAAATATGAAGCCATGCGGTTTTTTATTAGGTAACTATCCAGATTTATTGAATCAAGTGCAGTCTCATCTGCTATAGATGGAATACCAGCCTCAACAAGTCCCAAAAGCTTTACCTCGCTGAGAAAATTGTTGGGTATAAGTCTGCCAACACTATCCTTGCTGACAAGGCCAGCGTCAATTAGTTTGTTGATAAGCTTGTATACGGAATTTTTAGACTTGAAACCAAGTAATGTCATTATTTCAGTATAGCTCGGCATTCTTTTTCGATTTTCGTAAAAAGAAAATATTTTATTTTTGTATTCTTCCATTATTATTATAATTACAACATAAAACTTGCAAAAATATGCATAGTCCTCTGAAACCAGCTTTTCTTCGTAGTTTCGTAGAATCCATAGAACTGTGATACAAGGAATTTGTGGCGACGGGCTTCTGCTCTATATGGTAAACCTCTTATAATTTTCAAATCTATATCCTTATTTAACTTTTTAATCTCTTTTCTTAAATTGTGTACTAATTGTATTTTACTCATATTTTTATTTTAATTATACTACTTCTTGTATGAGTATATTATAGGTGAACAATCGTTCACCTGCAAATAAATATGTGGATAACCCGCGAAGCGGAGCTATGGTCGCATGACCATAACCCTTGCGTACGCCTACTTTTGTTTCAATTCCCCCATCTCTTTTGGAAAGGCTAATCTCATCATAATATCCTTTACACCAACTGGGTCAGGAATTTCGAGGAAATTAAATCGTTCTTCTGTTCCGGCAGTTTGAATAAATAAATTGCCAAAATTTACAAGTGTCTGGATTGGTCCATCAGTTTTTATATAAATGTCTTGAATTCTAGATATATGTAATTCTGAAACGGTTCTATTAAAAAATCCGATTTGATTGCTATCTATTATTCTACGGTCAGTAATTATCCAGACATCTAGCGTATACATTGTAAGTGAATAAGAAACCATAATCAAAATGGCCATTGACCAAATACTAATTATGAATAAATACAAAGTAAAAAGATTATTAGCTATTATGAAGTCTAGAAACAGTAGACTAGCAGTTATAGGTATAGAATATGCCATTAGTAACCCAGCAACTCTAAGAATAATAACAATTGGGTGTCGACGAAGAAATAATACTATTTTCTCACCATTTTCTTGGCCTTGAAAGGTATGTGGTGAGTCTGTAAATAAAGCTAAAAGTTTTTTTAGTATCATGTTATTTTTCAGTTAAGCTAAAAAAGGATGAATTTTTTATAATTAAAAATAATTGACCACCAATATTATCCCAGTTAATATTTGAAAAAAGTATAACTGCAATAAAAAATAGAAGTAGAGATCCAAGCACAATGATCGCAGATAGGAGCTTTGGTTGAGAACCAATTCCAAAACGGATTAGGTGATAAAATATAATATATATGTATATCCAAAAAGAAAAGATAAGTAAAACTGCCAATCCCATTAATACAAAATTTATATTCATGTAAATATTTATACACAAATTATATCACATAAATCTTAAATATGGTAAATTAATAATGGTATAATAGTTGTGGATAAGGAGGTAAAAATGAATGTGAAAGAAAGATGGATTGCCAAAAGAAATGCAAAGAAACTTTGCAAAGTCCTTGAAAAATACATAAATAGTCAGATAGAAGTACTTAATCCTGGTGGTCTTGTTTTACGTGGGAGGATCAATGCAGTTCGTGTGTTTGGCCAAGATAAGACAGTTGAGGTTGATCTTTCGTGGTTGTATCAGCTATCTGCTGAAGGTCAGTTTGTCACGATGAAGAATGATTCAACACCAACAAAAACTCTATGGTCAAGATGTAGTAAAAGTGACCCAGAGTACTATCACAAACACATAAGGTCCAATGGTTTGTTTACCACACTTGGTGAAAAGTTTATCAAGTTCATTGATCAAGTGGATGAGGGTAGGGTTAAAGTATGGATGAAATCTGGAGCAAAATGGAAGTTTTTTGAACATGATGATCGAATGAATCTAATGTCAAATGGCTCTGGAGCTCCAAAGAGGATTATTGAAGTAATTAACAAGGATATGCTGAGGATAGCGGTGATGACTGCTCTCTTTAGGCAAAACAAATAAACCCGTAGTTCTTTGAATTATGGGTTTAGTTTTTTATTATTTTACGTTCTAATTGTTTAGTAATGCCTCGGTTAAGAAATTAAATAAATCTGCTTTTTCATAGATTGAATTATGCCCAGCATCTTTTACTGTAAACATTTTCTTATTTGGTGACAATATACCATAAAATAGTTTTTTCCCCTCTTCCATTCCTATAATTTCATCTTTTTCTGCAAGTATAATTGTCATAGGGATAGTAGAAGACTCTAACCATTCATCTGGAGTAAAGTTATCCTTAATGAGTAATTTCATAGGATATATTGGAAATTTATGAAATGCTACGTTGGCCATATTTCTGTATGGTGTAATCATTATTAATTTATTCACATTACTATCTTTTAATGAGACATGATATGCAGCCGGCCCAGTACCAATACTCTCACTAATAATCACAATCTCTTTAAATTTTTGATTATTTATATAATTCTTTACATTAGTAACTTCTTTTAGAATGTTGTCCATAGATATGATGGTACCAGTCTCTGCGTAACCTGGATATTCCACAAAAAGAGTTGAATATCCAAGATTACCAAAAAAAGTATCCATATAGGATCTATCACGGGCTCGACCACCATTTCCGTGGTAGTAAATTATGATTTTATCAGTAGATCTCTTTGTGAAATATCCTCGAAATCCATCGGTATCAATTTTAAGTGATTTCTCCAGTTCAGAACAAATACTAAACGCTTTGGTGTCTGCAGGATATAAAAGCTTATTTTGTGATAGATATAGGAAGAAGCCAAACAGTGTGTAGAATACGAGCACTATACTTAAAAGTGATATCAGTATTTTCTTCATGAAAAAATTGTACCATGAATAGATTAATTCTTGCTATATAAATAGTATTTGCGAATTAGTAAATATAGGCAGAGTATAGGTAAGATAAGATATATTAAAAATAAAATAGTACTATCAGTTGCATTTGCATACTGTGACATTATATAAGAAAAATCAATCAATAAAATAAAGTAAGAGAGAATCATCGGTAACCATAGTATTCCATTTATACCTTTTTTCTTTGAAGAAAGTGAAAATAAAATAATAAAAATTGATATAACGGTACTTAGTGAGAATGACAGTATTAAGCCAGTATCCTCCATATTTCCTCCTCCAAACATAGAAATGACGGAAAGGAAGCCAAATAATGCTGAATTAAGTATTGTTACAGCTAATAAGCCAATAAACAAAGTATATGATTTTTTCATATATAAATAATACCACAATTCCTTAAAATAATTACTAGCCTACCTTACCCTCCCACAGCATGATAACGCAAAAGTCATCATGATTTCCAAATCAGGGCTATAAATCGTAAGGGGTGATGCGTATGCGTTATCGCTGTTGTGGGGTATAGATAATCTTATTTTATAAAAACAAAACCCACACCGAAGTGTGGGTTCAAGATTCCTTCAATCCTGAAAGTGTACGGAGCTAAAACCTGCTCTGTGTTTTCGGCCTCGTCTTGGCCAAATACTCTTGAGCATCCCTGAAGACTCTAGACTTATCCAGTAGCTTCAAGCCAAAATCTACCGCTAGGTTATTTTCGAATGCCTCAAAGACAAATTCGCACTTCTCAACCCATTCACCACCACGAATAACAGCGGATCTGCTAGCTTCTGGATTCTTCCGCAGAGCATCAAAAGCAGTTTGTGCGTCGACAACTCGAATCGCGAGTGTTAAGGTTTTATCCTCAACATATTTTTCGTCAATGATGTCAAGGTAGCTATTACCAGTACCAAGAGGATTGAGTGCTGTCAATGATTTGGCAAATTTTTCAAAGATTCCGTCACATCGGGCAACTTTATCTTTTTGCTTGTACCAGTTTTTTTCATTTCGGGCGGATATAATCATAGTCGGTACCATTACGATAAGCACGAATAGAAGATAAAAAATCACATGATTATTTATCGAGAGCGAGGGCCACCACAGTGGTAAAATGCTCAGAACAGCTTCAATCATTATGGCATAAAACCAAAACGAGCGTTTTTCCCTGTATGCTTTTTCCTGAGCTATTGCTATTTCCCGCGTCTTTCTTAGGTCGAGTAGGCTTTGGCATGAGTTCCTTTGAACTTCCCATTTCTCGCGAAATGGATCCGAGACTACACGAAACATACGATCAACTTCTTCGTCTTTCATTTTCAAATGCCTTATTAGAATCCATGGGGTTTGCGACCCATTTTTACAGGCGGGCAGCCCATAAAAATACTTCATGCTATTCAAAATAGTTCGGCAGCTATTCTGAAATTATCATGCCATATTGCATATATAAAGTCAAATTATAGTGGACTTTAGTTTAACTTTTCTGAACCAACTTGTGAATGAATACTATAATATATAAAAAAGGTTGAGAGCATTTAAACTCACAACCTGTGCAAAAATCACAACCTCATTCACTGTTTTTAAAGAAGAAACACGGTGATGGATACAGTTTCCTTTCTCCAAGTGACCTAGCAAATACCAAACACCACTTGTTTTCTTCATAAATCTCAGCTAATGCTTTCGATGTCTGTAGTGATTGTTTGAATACTGTACAAAAATATGCTGAGACGAACTTTTTTGATTCAGATGCTAGAGTTTTATCATCAGGTTCAATTGTACGGCACCCTAAGAAGGACAACACTGAATTGAGTCTGATAATACTACCAGAACCAATGTTCCTGTATTTAACTAGATTACCGTATGGAGTTTCCACTAACCGAGAAAGGTCTTGGTAATTTGCATTACTTAAAACCTTAGTTGCTTCCCAGTGACTAGGAAATACATCCGTAATTTTTTTCCCTATAACAATGTTTTTATCCAACAGACTAAATTGATCTAGTCTTTGATGCCAGAGAATCAATTCCTGACACTGCAAAATAATTTTTTTAACCCCTTGTTGTACTATTCCAATTTTCTTTGCAATTTGTGACTGGTTTTGACTGTCTAGATGAAGTAAAGCTACAGTTGCTAGTCTGGATGAATATAAAGTATTTTGCAGATACTTTTCAACGTCATTTCTATTGTAGTTTGTTTTTAGCATACATACCTTTCCTTGCTGAATTGATATAAAGAACAATATTTATAAAATAACATGCATCTATAATATAGTCAAACTAGTGGACTTCAGTTTAACTTTTTTGAATCAATTTGTGAAGGAGTTGGGGTGTTTGAGGATGATTTTGAAAAAGAAAAACCCGCCAAACTAAACCGAGTCTTTTGTGTTTGGTGGGCAATGTTTGCTCAATCTGATTCTTTGAGAATAATCCATTTCGATAGGTAGTAGGCAGCGGCAACTGCAATTATAGCAACAAATACATCGTTTGCTACGAATGCAACACCAACAGCACCTATCCAGCAAAATGCTATTCCGCAAGTATCAGGTGTACTTAGACCTTTTTTATAAGCCATAATTTTATTATTCTATTGTTTTACTGGCAACAAGCCAGTGGGTGCTGTTTAAATAGATGGTGGCATAATACAATATGTTTGTCAACTATTGTGGACTCGAGGAGATTCGAACTCCTGACCTTTCGCTTGCAAAGCGATTGCTCTACCAACTGAGCTACGAGCCCATGTAACACATTTAACTCTAATCTCAACTCATAACTATCCGTTGTATATCTACCAAGACAGCTACGAGCCCATGTAACACATTAATTCATATTTAACACCTATTTTACTCAATGATTCTAACCTATTTCCCACTTATTGCAAGCCCTATTACATGATCTAGGAAGTGCGACATTGTAGCACCAACCGATTTTAAGGCTTTTGGGAAAAGGGATTCATCAGCAAGACCTGGGACTGTATTTGTTTCAAGAATGAAGACCCCCCTTTTAGGATGAACGATAAAATCTGAACGTGAATAGTGTCTTAGGCCAAGTGCCTTATGTGCTCGAATAGCAAGTAATTCTATTTCCCTTTTTTCCAAACTAGAAAAGTTTCCAGGTACTATTTCTTCTAGACAAGTTTCTATTGGTGGCAATGTATAATATTCCTGATCACGATAACCTTCAATCACTCCACAACTAGCCTCTTTTCCTTTTATAAATTCCTCAACCAAAACAGATGAGCTATGTTTAAATGCTTCACTCACAGCTTTATCAAAGTCTCTGAAATCTTTGACGATAGTTATACCCATAGATGAACCACTAGAACTCGGCTTTACAATTACAGGCAGTGGAAAGGCTTGAAATATTTTATGAGCCTCTTTACTGACATCTGCCAGTGCCTCTATCAGCCTAGATTGTGGTGTCTTTATTTTTTCTCTTCTATAAACTTCTTTCGTAAAACTTTTATTCATACCTATAGCTGAAGCAAATGAACCAGAACCTATAAAGGGTATTTTGTGTACTTCAAATATATGTTGGATTTTACCATCTTCACCATAGTGCCCATGGAGGGAATTAAAGGCAACATCAATATGAGTTAATGCTTCATGCGGTAAAACAGAAATGCCATTCATATACCAAATACCTTTACGATCTATCAATATATCGCGTGGAGAATATTTTTCAGTAGAAAGATTACCCAAAACAGTAGCTCCTGTTTTTAGCGAAACCTCATATTCATTACTTGGTCCTCCACGGATAACTCCAACACGAATCTTATGCATGAGTTTATTATAACACTAGTAATATAATTTAGATAAAAGAAATGCCGGCGCCTGGAGGAACTTGGCGCCGGCAAGACATCTCGATAGACGGAGGGTAAGCCCTCTAGATGTCCCAGTCCCTAAAAAGGGCATTTGCTCTAACCAGATAAATGATACCATATTAACAATATCAAGCAATTCTATTTTATTCACTCCTCAAAAACCTCCCAGACCTCACTTTCTTGTGATATGCAATTGCAAATCTATGAGCCTCAGAATTGGCTAGTAAAATACCTTTTAAATTGTTTTTAACTATTTCTTGGTCGCCAAGAAAATGATCGGGTTTATGTGCATCATTTTTCACTACTGAAACTATCGGTACATCTTTCACAATTTCTTTGGCTGTGTTTATCTGTCCTATACCTCCATCAATAACAATAAGATCAGGAAATTTCCACTCTAGATGTGCAAAGCGACGAGTTAAAATTTCTCGCAGTCCAGCTGTATCATCATTTGCATCTTTTGATATCTTAAACTTTTTATATTGAGATTTTTGAATTTCACCATTTATTATTGCTGTCATAACACCAACGGTGTCCTTTCCTGACATATGCGCAATATCGTATGCTTCTATTCTAAAGCCATCCACAACAGCCTCCACCTCATTTTTAATTAAAGAGATATCCTGGATATGTTCAAGTGCATAAAGCGTATTTCTAGCCAGTTTTGCTTTTTCAAATTCTTGATTTTTTGCATGCGTGTTCATCTCACTATTTAGAGTTTTTAATAACTTCTGCTTTTTACCTTCAAAAAATAGCACAATATTTCTAATAGTTTTCTGATATTCTTTTTTTGCATCTGGCGAGTTGGTGTCTGGTGATAAACCTAGAGATCTATAAAATGATTCCTGATGCTTTAGTTTTGCTTTTTCATCTCTAAAGGGAAAGATTTTTCTAATTATTTTTAAGGCTTCAATTAAAAGCGATCCCATTGGATATGGACCAAATTGATATTTTATTTTATATGCTAGTGTTCCCAATTCCCTCTCACGAACAATTATAAACCTTGGAAATTCTTCTTCAGAAATTACTACAAAGTTATAACTTTTATTGTCTTTTTCTTTTGTATTAAAATATGGAAGATACTTCTTTATTTCATTTGATTCAAGGATAATGGCCTCGAGGACAGAGTCGGTTTGTTTGTGTTCCACTGTATGTGCTTTCGAAATCATATCTACGAGTAAAAGTCCTCTGGTAGCTATTAGGTCATTACC
>CALRCS010000013.1 GCA_943354625.1 Candidatus Nomurabacteria bacterium
TTTCACTAAAGTTTTGAATCCGACACTACCTTTCTCAAAGTCCGACAAAAAACTTTTCTCAAAAAATGATACGAGAGCAAGCAAATCCTTAATATCTGTACGAGTAAATAGCTGTCCTTCTGGCTTTGATCCGTAAAGGAGTAGAAAATGGTCTAGATGTTTAACAAAAACACTAATAGTAGTAGACACTCTTGGTCTATTTAAAGACCACTTACCTGTTTGTAATTCTTCTAAAGTATAAGCAATGATTTGAAAAGGTGGCTCTGTGATATTACCAAATTTTTCAGTTAAATCGTATACAGCAAAAAGATACTTCTCATCTCTAAGAATGACCACAACGTCAACGTCACTATCTGGCATCAATTCATCTCGAATATAACTTCCCTTTACGTAAATAGACAAAATTTCATCATTTGGGATAGAGTCTAGAATAATCTCTTTTGCTTTAGATAAAGAAATTTCTGCTTTTTCTTTTAGTGTTAATTGTTCTTGTTTTTCCATATCTTCTATTACGAAATAATAACATACAATATAATTCGGGTATATAAAAATATTCACCTTGGTGACCCTACAGGGAGTCGGTCACGAGTCCTCGCTTGCTAGCTCGGCTCTCGACCCCACCTCGGACACCTTCGTGTCCTCCGGTTTTCGACTCCCTTACGATACCCTTCGCCAAGAAAAAAGACATCACTGGGAGACGTCCTTTTTCTTGTCGAGGTGACCCTACAGGGAGTCGAACCCTGCTTCCATCCTTGAGAAGGATGTGTCCTAGCCGATAGACGATAGGGCCAATTTCTAATTATTTACTGAAGGAAAAGAGAAATGATTTACGAAAGATCTTTCGAGGCTGTCGAGCCGAGAAAAGGAAGTTTTCCACCAGGAAAACTTACGAATCTTGAGTAAGTCATTTCTCTTTTCCTCACCTTAAAATACATTAACTTTTACTTATTCGCAAGTACCTGTCATCGCATGATGGCAACCCACGCAGTGGAGCTGTCATCACATGATGGCAACCCGCGAAGCGGAGCTGTCATCGCATGATGGCAAGCCACTCCTTATTCTGCCTTACCAATAACTCCTCAGCCCTCTCCGGCTCAGCCAGAAGAGCTTTTGACACCCTTTCCATTCTCATGGACTGGGAACCTTTTACAAAAACCACATCACCACTACCAACTATTCCTGCGACATATTCTCCAGCCTCTGACGAGGTATTGAAGTGAATACCCTGCTTACTCATAAACTTTGCTCTAGGTCCTACTGTAATCAAAACATCACATGATTGCAAAGCTTGAACTCCGGCTTTTCTATGTTCCTCTGTAGAAAAATTTCCAAGCTCCATCATATCGCCAAGAACTGCAATTCTTTTACCTGAGACTTGCAGTGTAGCAAGAGCATTAAGACCTTCATGTAGAGCATCTGGTGATGAATTGTAACTATCATCGATAATAATTGATCCATTCTTCCCTTTTATAATATTCATTCGTCCTGGTGGTATGAGATTATGTTCAAATGAATCAACAATCTTTGATATAGGTATATTATTTGCTATTCCAACAGCCACTGCAGCAATTACAGGATAGACTTGCTGGTTACCAATAGCACCAACTATCTTCATAGGAATACTATTTCCTTTAAAATTAATTCTAAATGACATTCCCTGTGGTAATTTATTTTCATCATAAAGTACAAAGATACTAGAAGCTGTAACTGTTGCCATTTTATTTATTCCAAAAGTCAAAATGGTCTTATTAAAATTTTGTGATAATGTATTTACTTTATCATCATCAGCAAAAAGTATTAATGTTCCATCATTTTTTAATGATTTAATCAAATAAGATTTTTCTTTCACAACTTCGGCTGGTGAAGAAAAAAATTCAACGTGTACAGGAATATCACCAATCTTGGTTATAACTGCTACATCTATTCGTAGCCATTTTGATATTGATTCAATATCATGGGGGTGATCAGCTCCCACCTCAAGTACAAGAAATTTCGGGTAGTTAGATTTAAAAACAATAAGTTCTAGACCCTCTAGGATATTTGAAATCCAAATAAATGGATCATTCCAACCATTATGACACCCAAGTATAGTAAGTGGTACACCTATTTCACTATTGAAACTTTTTTCGCTTTTTCTAACATGAAATACTGAAGAAAGAACAGTAAAAATCGCATCTTTTGTAGATGTCTTACCAACTGTCCCAGTAACGGCTATGATCGTGGGTTTGTATTTTTTTAAAATCAACTTGGATTCTAGGATAAGAATTGAAGATATAATTTTTTTAATTAATGCTTTCATGTGTTTTTTGAATATTACAGTAATTATCTATCTGGTGGGATCTCGTAGTAGTTAATAAGGAGCTTTGTAAGCTCTATAAATGGGTCTGTTAGAGTCGCAGAAGCATACTCTACATCTTTCGGATATACATGATACAAAAACACTATAAATCTAGGGTTATATGCTGGAAAGTACCCAAAAAATGAATGCAGGTACCTATCCTTATAATACCCTCCATTAACAGGATCTGCAATCTGCGCAGTACCTGTCTTTGCCGCAACCGTATAGTGTTCCATCTTTACTTCACCCTTTTTAAGAGCCTTATCAACGACAGTCACTAGCATATCTGTAACATCATCCACCGACTCTTTCTTCAAAACTTGTATAGTAGGTGGTAATTTTATTTCTTCACTAGTTCCATCAGAATATTCTATACTCTTTGCCACGTGCGGGGTTACGAGCTTTCCATCATTTGCTAGTACTGAAAGTGCTCTTATTGTCTGCATAGGAGTCATAGAAATTCCTTGACCATATGAAATAGTGGCAATTTCAACATCCCTTCCAGTAATTAAATTTTTTGTAAGTCCTTTTTGTTCATTTGGTTGATCAATACCTGTAATTTCTCCTAGCCCATAGCTCAAAAAATATTTTGAAAATGTTTCTAGTCCCATTTTTAGAGAAACGTATGCAACACCGACATTCAAAGACTGACTCAGTATTTCCTGCATCGGAATTATTCCTCGGGCTTTACCGTCAAAGTTTGATATCTTTCTACCACTTAGTAGAAGAGAGCCCGTATCATTATATGTAGATTTTACTGTAATAGCACCGGAATCTATTCCTGAGGCCATGGTTAGTGGTTTAATAATTGATCCCATTTCATATGAATTCTCTACAAGAGGATTTGAAAGAACTGACGGATCATTAATATTTGAAAGGTCATTTGGATTAAAACTTGGAAGACTTGCCATTGCATATATCTGACCATTTTTTGGATCCATAATTATTCCACCAATAGAATCTGACTTCCATTTCTTTTTTGTTTCTAATAATATATTTTCCAAATAGCTTTCTACTGTTGGCTCAATAGATGTCACTATATCACCTTCATTTACTTTATCTTCAAAAACCGTTCTTTTTATTCCAGAAAAAAGTTCAGCAAAAAAATTCATATTTGATACTGAGTTTTTTCTAGATAAAACTTCTTCATAATAGCTTTCAAGTCCATATCTACCCCCTAGTTTATTATTTTTATCAAGCCCAATGATACCGATAGTATTTGCAGCTAGTGTATCTGCTGGGTATATTCTCCAACTCTCTTTTTGAATATCCACACCAGGAATCCTCAAGGAAGATATAGAAAGACCTGTAGTAGTATCCAATCTCTTTTGTATTTCTTTATATACACTATCAGTCTGCGAAGCTTTTTGTAGGAAAACATCTTTATCTGTATTTATGTATTGAGAAAGAGCCTCGTATATCTGTAGTGGGTCTTTGATAATTTTGGGATTCAAGGAGAGATTGTAACCATCTTTTATAGTAGCAGCCGCAATTTTTATTCCATCTTTTGATGTAAAAAAAATTGACCCGCGATTAAAATTTGTATCTGCAGGTTTAACATATTGTTTCTGTGCCTTTATACTATAATCATTCCCATCAATAACCTGCACAAAAAATAATTTAGACAAAATCACAAGTGCATAAAAAAATACACAAGCGACGATAATTCTAGTTCTTAATATTAGATTATAATTCATTATGATCGGCCATAGCGGTCAAAGACTTCTTTGAAATATACGATGTATTCAAAGCATCCTTAAACCCCTTTTCGCGGGCCAATTCAATGTTTATTGTATTCTTGACTATAAAATATTTTGCTTCAAGCTCGCTTACCCTTGTAGAAATTACACGAGATTCCTTTACAAGACCTTCTCGGGTAACAACATCAGTAATTGCATTGCGAAGTAAATATAAATATGAAAATCCAGAAATTACAATACTAATAACTACAATAATAAAGATTCTCTCTTTAAATCGAAGTATTTCATTTATATTTTGTGCTATTGCCTGAGTCATATTTATCTTTATAAATTATTAAATTTTTTCTAAAATTCTTAGTTTTGCACTTCTAGATCGCGGATTTTCCAGAACTTCCTGCTCGCTCGGGGTTATTGGTCTTTTTGTAATTACGATAGCTTCTCCAGTTTCTTCTTTTTCTTTATTAAAATTTTTAACTATTCTATCTTCTAGACTATGAAAAGAAATTACTGCCATTCTTCCTTTGCTTTCCAACTTTGTAAATCCTTGCGCCAGACCCGCCTTCAAGGTATTCAATTCATCATTTACAGCGATGCGTAAAGCCTGAAATGTTCTTGTGGCTGGATGAAGCCTTCCCTTTTTATAAAATACTGGTACTGAATTTGAGATTATCTCAACAAGTTCAGAAGTTGTTTCAATCTTTTTTTTCTCTCTGTAGGTAACAATGGCATGAGCAATCCTTCTAGAATATTTTTCTTCCCCGTAGCCATATATTACATCTGCTATATTTCCTTCTTGCCATGTATTTACTATTTCAAATGCTATTAAATCACCATCTTGAGGATACTTTTTAAAGGTCATCATCAAGGGCTCATCTTTTTTAAAAGAAAATCCTCTACCAGATGTTTCAAATTGATCAGAAGACAAACCGAGATCAAGCATGAACCTATTTATTTTCGGAATATTTAAATCATTCAAAACCTTATCTAAAACAGCATAACTTGATTCTACAAGCGCCACGTCCTTATAGCCATTCAATCGTTTTTTTGATCTCTCCAATGCTTCTGTATCCCTATCAAGTCCTATGACTTTCAAATCGCCTTTTACTAACTGTAATGCGTATTCTGCATGACCTGCACTTCCTAGCGTTCCGTCCAAATAGACATCACCTGGGTGAATATTTAGCCCCTCAATTGATTCTTTTAAAAGAACTGTCTTATGTATTAGGTCAGCCATACGTATTTAAAGAATTCCCGCTGATCCAAGCTTTTCAGCCAATGCATCAGTTTTCTTTTCAACGGCTATACGATATGTAGACCAGACTTTTTCATCCCAGACTTCAACCCTATTTAGAACACCAATGATTGCCACTTTACTAGTGAGACCAGCGTGTTCACAAAGATGAACTGGGATTAAAATACGTCCAATCGTATCAACTTCTACTTCAGTCGCTCGACCGAAAATAATACGATTAAAGTTTCTATTATCTGCTTGCAATACTGATGATGAATCTGGACGCGATAATCTCTCAGCAAACTCTTTCCATCCTTTCAGCGTAAAGATGAAAAGACAGCTATCTATCCCTGGAGCGATTACAACAGTAGTTCCCATCTCCTTTCGAAATTTCGAAGGAAGAGAAACTCTACTCTTATCATCTATCGTGTGCAGGTGTTCTCCGATCAGCATTTTATTTATTCAAGTGAAAATATTTTAAGAAATTATTTAGATTTTATTTCTAAGGTCGAATCAAAGAAATAAAATCGCTAATAATTTCCTACTTCTTCCCACTTATGTACCATTTTATCCCACTCTATATAACAATGCAATAAAAAAACCCATAGACATGGGGATAACCCTTGCGTAATCGCAAGGAGCAATCCCCGAATGGGGATAACCGGCGAAGCCGAGCAATGGTCGCATGACCATAACTAAAAACACACCGCACTTGTCGGTGTGTCTGCTCCGCAGGGAAACTTATCTTAAATCCCTAACGGTTGAAAAAACTAGAAAGGTTGAGAGTTCTGCTACCGACCTCCACTCCCCGTCTTTGACTCGACTCCCGATCAACTCGAGAGTTGTTTGCTGCCCCGACTTTAGGTAGGAGTGCTCCTCCTTACTTTTCTTACAAGTTACTGCCGCAAAAATTACTAGTGCGGCAAAAAGCATGTAAAAGATTGTTTCGTACGTGGAAAGACCACGATTCATTTCTGACGCCATCTTCATTTTCATAATGTCCTTTGGTTAAACCTGATTGTAGACTATCATACTTATGCTAGCTTGTCCACCTTTAAAAAAGCAAAGCGCGCTGGTTCGCAGCGCGCTTGAGTGTTACCTACTCCCTTACTAGGGTAATTCAGGTAGTGGTGGTTGAATTTTCTTTCTCAATTCCCTCATCGTTTCTGGAGATGATGAAATAAAAAGTGGATTACGATCGACTAGTGGTGTTGTCGTTTGAAAAACTTCCATTTTTCTCGTTCCCTCATAATCCTGTATTCTCACAGCTATCTCATATATTGTAAGTCCAGATACACTCCTTTGAACTACAGGTGTAGGAATTATGCGAACAGACAGTATTTCCAGTGTATTTGGATAATAGATAACTGTTGCTCCATTTGTTTGCCCAGTCGCGAAAATCCAGTCACCACTTTGGTGATGCTCGATGAATTTAGGAACTGGAGCAGACTCAATTGGAATATTTGGAAGAATAGAAGATAATTCGATTTTCTTCCCCTTTGGGATAAAAAAAACCAAAATGATAAACGAGATTAAAGAAAAAATAAATACTAATAATAAATTACAAGCAGACAAAGATGAAAAACCATTGTCCTTCCTAACCGACAGATTCATTTTCATAACAATCCTTTCAGACCAAATTTGCGCGAGGTTTTAGGCCCCAGTTGTTTGTTTGTGATAGCGCAAGTATCCCGACTATTTCTAGCGGTACAATACAGTAAAAATAGGATTGTGTCCACTACATCCCCTTATTCAAATCAAGCCCGAAACTAAACTCTGCTGTATTTACAAAAGTATCCCAATCCTGAGTAAAGACCTGTGGAGCTAGTTGTTCACTCTTACTTGTAAGTCCTGAAACCTTTTTGACTGCTGTCCCAATAGCCAAAAATTCTATAACACCATTTCCTATTTGATATACATATGTCTTTACCCCAACAACCTCATCGGCTCCTATTGCATCTGCTTCTTTATTTATAATAGCCAAAGCATTTTCTCGTGCTTCGTATATAAGACTTGAAAGTTCAGTAATTTCACCTTTTACAAAAGATTTGAGCATAGAAGTTATACCTCCAACAAATCCAAGTGAATATACGGAAGTTCCAATAAGCATTTTTAAAGGAGCATACCCCATTTTATTTAAATTCCACATTTCCTGTGTAGTGAGATCACTTGTGACGACTTCATCCTTTGGTAAAGCTCCGTTATGAGAAGCCGTTCCAATCATAAGCATTTCTTGTAGCCCAACCCCTGCAATTGGTAAAATAGTTGTCTCTATCCCTACAACAGAATTTGCACCATGCTTCTTTGCTTCAGCAGTAATCCTCTCCAATGCTAAATGCCTAGTCTTATTAAAAATATCTGAAAATTCTTTTATTTCTCCACGAACAAGAGTTTTGAAAGCACCGATAATTCCACTAGTTATACCAATTGAATATGCAACATTTCCGAAAACAAATTTTAGTGGTTCATACCCAGCATCAACTTGAGCGTACATATCCTGACCATCTGTTGAAGTGCTAAACTTAAAACTTTCCTTTTCACCATTATTACTTTTTGTATGCAAAGCAGATCCAATTGAAAGAAATTCAATATTTGAACCATGAAAAACAAGTTCACTCGTCACCCCAGTTATACCTATTGAACCTTTATCTTGTGCCTCCTTTTCCATACGAGCAAGTGCCGCTGCACGCCCCTCCTCAATAAGACTTGTAAACTGAGTTACTTCTCCACCTGCAATAGCGCGGAATGTAGAACCTATACTTCTTCCAACACCGAGAGCATGCACACTATTTCCAACAACAATATCACCGGCTTTATAACCTATCTTATCTAAACAATAAATTTCATTTCCTGATAGTCCTGTTGTTTTCATATGTAAGTATTGTAGCATAAATTTGACAATAAAGTCGGGTTTGGTAATATATAAATACTCGGCAATGATTGGTCTTGGGGTTACGACCCCAGTACATCTGAAGACTGGAAAATCCCCCACCAGCGGTCCCTCACGGGATGCACGAATGCGGAAGACTGGGGGTTCCGCCAGAGCTAAATACGACTGGAAATTTACTTTCCAGTCTTTTTAGTTCATTTTCATTAATTAGGTGTATAGTATTTATTTCTGTCTTTCCAGACTCAAATCTACAGATTTCAACCACAATTTCACTTAGTGGTTCAATATTAATAAAAAGATATTTAGTATTGTTCCTATTGTCTTCTAAAATTTCTCTTGGTCTAGATAAATTATTGGGAATTTTTAAAAAAAGGTTATCTGTAATTTCAGGATGTCCATTGATACCAATTATTAATCCCTTCACTTTTGCAATAATGAACTCTGATAAATATATCCTATTACTTTTTATAACATTAGCAATTACAGGAGGCAAAGTGATAATAAGCTCAGACTCTCTTTTAAAGATTCCTGAAGTATTTCTATTTACGCGATTAAGTAAATCAAATATTGGTGATGAATTCTTTTTTCTCATCACTTAACCATAACAAAGCAAGATAAAATCCGTATAAAATTTTGACAATCAACTGTACCCGTATGGGTATAAAATCTTAATGAAATTTTTATATCCTATTTCTTCGGCCTCATCAATGGAAACATTTGCAATTCTCGTGCTGGCTTGTCGGCTAAAAAGGCAAATAATCTCTCCCCAAAACCATAACCACATGTAGGTGGCATTCCATGTTCTAGCATCTCCACAAATTCATGATCTGCCATCATAGCTTCTGTATCTCCTGAATCAATTAGTTTTTGTTGAGTATTAAATCTCTCAAGTTGATCTATAGGATCATTGAGCTCTGAATACCCTCTTCCAAGTTCACTTCCAGCTATAATAGGCTGAAACATCTGCACAGTTCCAGTTCCTACAATACCTTTTGCCAAAGGAGCTACCAACACTGGATGATTTATAAGAAAAGCTGGACCGGCAATATTTTTTCTACAATATTTCCAGAGAGTATCTGTTAGTCTTTCTTTATTTTCACCATCATAGGTTACTTTCAATTCCTGAAGCTTTTTTATCATCTCTTTTTCAGTTGCGATATTTATATCGATACCTGTCTGCTTTTTTATTTCATTTATATAATCTATTTCAGTCCATACAGTATCTAGATCGAAACTATGTCCTCTAGATGTAAATTTTGTTGTACCAAAAACATCCTTTGCTATTTTAATATACATTTCGCGTACTAATTCCATACCATCTCTATAGTCGGCAAAAGACCAATAGAATTCCATATTAGTAAATTCCTGCAAATGATCTGGACTCGATCCCTCATTTCTATATACCCTCCCAATCTCAAAAGTCTTTGGAAAACCAGCAGACATGAGTCTCTTTTGCCAAAGTTCACCAACAGAAATACGAAGATATACATCTAGATCGTAGTCGCTATGATAAGTTTTAAATGGAGTAGCTTCTGCACCACCAGTGGTAATCTCCAAGGTAGGTGTCTCTACTTCCAAGAATCCTTTATCTTTCAAAAATGTACGGGTAACATCCCAAAACTTTGATTTTTTGATAAAAAGATCTCGAAGTTCCTCGTTCATTAAAATATCCAAATAGCGCTTTCTGTATCTTTCATCATCATCTTTTATACCATGCCATTTTTCAGGCAAAGGCAGAAGGGTTTTTGTTGCCATTGTCCAAGTCTTTACCAGCAGACTCTGTTCGCCTCTCTGTGTTGTAAAAAATTTTCCAGTTACAGAAATAAAATCTCCAATATCTACAGCATCAGTAAAAAGCTGAAATAGTTTTTCATCAATTTCATCTTTTTTAAAAACTGCTTGAAATTTCCCCAAACCGTTATTGCTACCATCATAAAGTACAGCAAAAAGAATTGCTCCTTGCCCACGAATCGCCATGATTCTTCCTGCAATTGAAGCTTCTTTATCAGCTTTTACATATTCATCAAAACTTTCTCTAGCATCCTTTAAACAAAATGTACGTGGAACTTTTGCTGGAAATGGATCCATTCCAGCCTTTTTTAGAAGTTCTAATTTTGCAAGTCTTATTGTCCTAAGTTCCTCTAATGAAGCCATTAATTTAAATTATTAAATAATTAAATAGATATAAGTGTGTAGGATACTTTGCCTTTTGGTGTATTCACTGCAAACTTATCTCCCTTTTTCCTTCCCAAAAGTGCTGAACCAAGTGGGGAAAGATTTGAAACCTTACCTTGTGACATATCAGCCTCCTCAGAACCTACTATCTTATATTCTCTCAAATCCTTTTCACCTTCCTTTTGGATTTTTACTGCAGAACCTATAGATACCATACCTTCATGGGTAGCTGAGGCATCACCATCAACGATCACTGCTGTCTTTATTAAATTTTCAAGATGATTTATACGATCCTCAACTTCGGCCTGAATCTGACGTGCATCATGATATTCAGCATTTTCTGATAGATCACCAAGCTTCTTTGTATATTCTAGACTCTCTGCAACCTGCTTTCTCTTATCTGTCTTTAAAAAAGATAACTCTTTCTTAAACTCTTGTAATTTGTCGTTTGTAAGGTATTGTTTTACGTCACTCATATTTTTTAGACTAATTTAGTTATAAGAACTATATAGTAACCTATTTGAGCAAAAAAGTAAATGATCTGTGTATATTAATTATTTAAAATACTCTGGCGTATTAATACTCATCCAGTCAAGTGTTTCCCTCATCGCCGCACCAGCCCCAATTAGGTTATGAACGGACCCTTTTTCCATAAGCATGGCAAATGCATAACGAGGCTTATTATATGGGAAAAAACCAGTCATCCACGAATTGACTTTATCTTTTGCGACACCAAGCTCAGCAGTTCCAGACTTCGTAGCTATTTCTACATAAGGAACATTTAAGGATACTCCAGTACCTTTCAAAGCGCCCAGTCTCATTCCCTCTTTTATAACTAAAAAATCCTTTTTATCAATTTCTATATTCCTCACGACATCACCTATCTCATCCTTCAAAATACTTGGGTTGCGTAATACCCCATCATTAACTATAGAAGTCATGGCTCTAGCTATTTGTATAACTGAGACTTGAAAACCGTATTGACCAATAGATGTATGATAGGTATTACCAAGATTCCATGCTTCACCATTAAAATTTTCTTTTTTCCATTCGGGATTTGGAACCGTACCATTTGCTCCAGAAAAAAAAGAATTTTGTACTTTCTCACCAAAACCAAATAGCTTCATATATTTTTCTATTCTACTAATTCCTAGACCTTTTTGATCCTTATAACCACCACCAATTTCATAAAAATAAACATCTGATGAAACAGCAATTGCATGTCTCATATCTACAAGCCCATGTGCTTTCCAGTCCTTAAAAATGGTTTTTAGATCTGGATAATATTGATTCTGAATTGAAATAGATCCAGTACTTAAGATTTGTCTTTCGGGATCAATAATTTTTTCATTCAAGGCTGCCAATGCCATATATGGTTTTATTATTGACCCGGGAGTATATAATCCATCCATAGCTCTATTCAAAAATGGTTTACTGGGATCAGTGAGATAAGACTTAACCTTAACTTTATCAGTCTTTGAAGACATTATTTCAGAGTCAAATTCTGGATAGCTCGTCATTGATATTATCTCTCCAGTATTTATGTCCATAATTACTCCTGCACCACCATCAAAACCTACTTTCTGTGCAATATCTTTTATTGCTCTATACATTTCAGACTGCACTCTAGAATCGATCGATAAATATATATTTTTACCCTCTTTTGGTGGCTCAATTATATTTTGTGACTGAATCTTTCCCAGAGCATTCACTTCTACTAATTTTACCCCATTTTCACCCTGCAAATCACTATCAAAATATTTTTCAATACCATCAATACCTTCAAAATCTTCACGGTAATAAAAACCAGCACTATCCTTTGACGGATATTGAACATAACCCACGACATGAGCAAACCCCGGTGTAGTATTATATGCTCTCGAAAAAAAGTCAGGATCCACACTTGGATCATTCCATGCAAGCTCCACACCATTCCTATCATAGATAACTCCTCGAGTAGCAAATACCGGTGTATGACGAAGGCGGTTATTCTCACTCCTTTGATTATACATTTCTCCATTAAGAATCTGCAGTGTCCATACCCTAGCTCCGAATACTAGAACTATTAGTATAAATACACTATAAACAATCAAAAGACTAAGACGTGTAATTGGCTTTTCTAATCTACCTTCAAACTGTTGATTATCAAACTTAGGTAAGTTATGAGAATCCATGAATATTTCATCAGGATCTATTTCTATATATTTTCTTTTATTTTTTTTAATTCGCATCATTATAAATTATTAATCTTTTCCTCAAAAAATAAGCAATTATGAATAGGAAAAAACATGCAATCGTAAATGGAAGTTTGATATTATAAAATTGAGATAATGATATTCCATATAGTGAATCGTACATGATTCCCCAAAGTATTATTTCATAATAAATAGAAAAATAAAAAAGAAAGATAATAGCTATACTCCATGTCACCCACCAATACCCATAAATGATACATAAAAACATTATAATTGCAGATAAAACCCTTATGATGTTTTGTTTTTTAAATAATTCTTGATTCATTATTATTTTTGATCTTTTCTATATATCAATACCCATTTTTGTTCGTATATATTTATTGGTTGGGAAAAAAGTATTGTAGAAAAGGAATGTCCAGAGTCTATAGAAACGCTCTTTACAATTCCAAAAACTGAAATCTTTATATCGGGTACCATAACTGTATCATTTTCTACTATTTTGACATCTTTGGGGAGTATAGCCTCAAA
>CALRCS010000014.1 GCA_943354625.1 Candidatus Nomurabacteria bacterium
AAGGTTTCTATGATACCTAACCTATACATTATCCTTATCTGTAAATCCCACTGCTCCTTTACCTTAAGCTGTTCGAGAGTTACTATTTGTTCTTGTTCTAAAGGTAGACCTTCTGGTTTCATAGATAGAGTTTAGCATGGATTGGGAGGAAGAGTAAAAAGTAAGTGGGGGAATAATAAAAAGCTCCGCAGGCTACCTGCGGAGCAATTGAAACTTTGAGTTAGTATCGTATAATACGATCCATCCTAACTGAAGTCGTAAAATGTATAACGAATTGCCCTTGTGCTTCGGGGAATCTCTTCCTGATATTATCCAGAATACCTCCTTTATTATCATCAATAATTTTTTCCAATGCACTCTCAGCTACCTCCAGGACTTTCAGTCTAAGGGATTCACTGGTACTCTCTTTTTTTTGGCGCTCAAGATATTCTTTATACCATTTATATTCCTTACTCTCTATCTTTTCTTGAAGTTTCGTAGGTAATAGTTTTCTAGGACTTGATTTACAGTGTTCAAGAATTTCACTTTCGATGGCAATGCCAAATTTTTTTGCACACTCATCATGATCATGGTTGATGCTTTGTAGATTACAAAACCGACACTTGGTCAATATAGCCATATTTTCTCCCTCGTTCGTTGTTTTTGTTTAAGAACTATAAACAGGTTATACTACATTAAACTAAATTGCAATATATAAATGGAAGGTTCGCATAGCGGTCTAGTGCGCGTCGTTGGAAACGACGTGTGGGGAAACTCACCAGGAGTTCGAATCTCCTACCTTCCGCAACAATCTAGGAAGAAGCCTGAATAGGATCTAAATAAATCGTCTCTGTAAGAGAATACATCCACTAATTAATCTTTATTGATTTTTTTGAAATTTTGGTGTAGCATCATATGACATATAGATGAAATATTTCAATAAACTAAAATTATGACTAAAAGAATTTACATAAATAAATTATCAGAAAAAAAGCAAGAAACAGTTATTATTAATGGCTGGGTAAATGTCCGACGTGATCAAGGGAAAATGATCTTTCTAGATTTTCGTGATAGATCAGGCATTGTGCAAGGTGTGATATTGCCAAATAGTAGTGCGATGGAGGTTGGTAAAACTTTGAGAGAGGAATTTGTCGTCGAAGTTACCGGAAAAGTAAATGAGAGACCAGAGAAAAATAAAAAAGTCGGTATATTAAATGGAGATATAGAGCTTGAGATTTTACATATTAGTGTTTTAAATGAATCAGCAACTTTACCATTTCCTATTAGTGGTGACACTAGGGAGGTGAATGAATCTATCCGTCTGAAGTATAGATATTTGGATTTGCGTAGCGCTAGAATGAAAAAAAATGTTGAAAATAGATTCAAAATTCAGAATTTTATTAGAAATTATCTAGAAAAGGATGGATTTTTAGAGATAGAAACACCACTTTTGTCTGCACCAACACCAGAGGGCTCTCGCTCTTATGTTGTGCCAAGTAGAATTTATAAAGGAAGTTTTTATTCACTCCCTCAATCTCCACAGCAATACAAACAGCTTTTGATGGTTGGTGGTTTTGAGAAATACTTTCAGTTTGCACGTTGTATGAGGGATGAGGATACTCGTGGTGATAGACAGCCTGAGTTTACTCAACTCGATATGGAGATGTCTTTTGTTTATGAAGAAGATATTATGCAGTTAAATGAAAAAATGTTAATTGATATCGTAAAAACATACTATCCTGAGAAAAAGATACAACAAATACCATTTCCTAGAATGTCCTATAAAGATGCGATGAAAAATTACGGAAACGATAGACCTGATATAAGAGAAGATAAGACCGATGCAAACCTTCTTGCTTTTCTTTGGGTTGTAGATTTTCCTATGTTTGAAAAGACAGGAGAAGATAATGTTGACGGTACAGGTGAATGGACATTTACTCACAATCCATTTTCAAAGCCAAGAGAAGATGATTTCGAGAAATTTATGCGCAAAGAGGGTATTGGAGAAATTCTTACTACACAATACGATATTACTTTGAATGGACTAGAAATCGGAGGTGGAAGTATAAGAAATCACAAGCCTTCTGCCCTACGAAATACTTTTGAGATTATGGGATATAACACTGAGAGAATAGAAAACAACTTTGGTCATATGTTGAAAGCTTTAGAATTCGGTGCTCCACCACACGGTGGTATTGCATGGGGGTTTGATAGACTTATGATGATTCTCGAGCAAGAGCCGAATATTAGAGAGATTATTACTTTTGCAAAAACTGGTGATGGAAGAGATTTGATGATGAATGCTCCAGCTGAGATACCAGAGAAGCAGAGAACAGAGTTGGGAATAAGTGTTATAAAATCTTCTTTATAGATTTGGATTATCGATAATCCGGTTTTCCTTCAGAATACCCCTTTTGATAATTTGCAAAACGGGCAAGGGCATAAAGAGTACTTGAGAGTCGATTCATGAAAGTAATACTATCAACACCTATTGTTTGTTTTTTCTTATGACTAATTTGTATCAATTGTCGCTCTGCTTTACGGGCAATCGTCCTTGTGATGTCTAAATAAGCTCCAGTTTCTCCACCTCCAGCTATAATAAATGACTTTATTGGAGGCAATAGAGTCTCAACTTCATGAATAACTTTTTCAAGATAGAGTGTGTGTTTTTTATTTATATGAATATCAGATCCTCCAAGTTCTGCTTGAATACAAAATAGATTTTGTTGAATTGTCTCAAGGATATCCACATAGGAAACTTTTTTCTTTTCAATTAGAAGGGTATATTTTGATTTTTTTGATAGCACTTTAGCATACCCAAGATTGGAATTGAGTTCGTCAAAACTTCCAAGTACTTCAAAGATGAAATCAGATTTATTAATCCTTTTACCTTTTTTACTATTGAAGAGTTTTGTTGTTCCGCTATCTCCTTTTCCTGTATATAACATATAACTATACCTCGCACAGTCCACCTACACATGCAAGCTCACGCTTTACCTCTGTCTCATCGTCCTTTTCGTAAGTAACTATTTTTGAAAAATCCAAATTTCCAAGACGTTTACTCATTTCTTCAAATTTCTCTTTTGTAATTGCTTCGTATGGTGCAAGTTGATATACGTGGTTTGATCTAGGGAGGAATGATAACCCACCAACCAAATCCCAATTTTCATATACCCAATTTGCTACTCTCAGCCATTCATCATCTCCAATAGAAACAGTAACTGATGGGTTGTGTTCAGTATAATGCTGTTTAACTACTTTCCAATGCTCTAGTTGGGTAATAGCGTTTATGTCGTCTTTACAAATAGCTCCGTCTGGCGCCTTAACAGGGAATTCAAGGACGTATGTAGATGCATTCTCAAGGGTCTGACCAACCTCTGGATAATATGGTACGCCCTGGTCCTTTAACATTTTAAAGAGTGCATCAGTAGCTGAAATACGGACACGACGAATATAATATGGTGAATGACGAGGATGCATACCACTAGAACAATCAACAGTTTGAGAAACCGTTCCTGATGGCTTTACGCAAGTAATACATGTGGATTGTTCTATACCAAAATGTTTAGCGTATTTTTTATTGGTATCAATAGCAACCTGTTTCATTTTTTCAAGGATTTTTGGATCACGAGCGAGCTTTGAATCCCATTGTCCTGTTATGGATACACCAAGAAGTCTTTCCTTTTCACAATTCTTTCTCCACTCTTTTGAGAGATATGGGAAATAGGTGAGTGTTGACTGATATGTTCCTAGTATTGTCGCAATACGGACTTTTCTAAGCAAACTTTCTTCTGTATCATCCGCTCTAGCTACCACCTCAGAAAGGTTACAGAACTGTTTTGACTGTAGAATGATTTCTCCACAAGGATTTGTGCCCCATGATGGATATATACCACCTTTAAATTGGTCTAGTCTTCTTTTAGGTAGGGTATTGGCTAGTCCTCCTCGATTAAATATACCCCTTTCTCCGCTACCACTTTTCATTAATGCATTCCATTCTTCTAAGAATTCTGTTGTATTTGGTTTTGAAAGATAAACTGCTGAGTTATTTGCAAGCATACGTTGTCCTTCGGAAGTATAGAATTGACCCTTTTTTGAGTCACGAATCATTTCATCATCCAAATCAGAAAGTGAAATCATGGCACTTCTTCTAACACCTCCAGCAACGACACATTCACCAATTTTACAAATGATGTCATGAGCATCTAGATTTGCTAAGTGCCTACCTTGGCGACTCAATACACGCTCTCGAGTAAAAGAGAGTAGTGAACGAAGTGGTGCAGGTCCTGAACTCTTTCCACCCATAGTCTTTAGGCGTGATCCGGCTGGACGAATAATAGAATAATCAAATGTAATGTCATCACCCTCGAACCAAGTCTTTAGACCAAGGGCAAGTGCATCAGCCCAGCCTTCCTTTGTATCAGGAATAATATATGTTGGTAACTTTTTGCCAGTCTGCTTTTTTATTTGAGGAAGTGCCTGAATGTTTTCACTTTCTACTGACCAACCAACACCAGTTCCACACATAGAAATATACATAACCTCTGCGAAATCCTGGAAACATTTTGGTGCAATAAATGAACAGTTATATGCACAGACATTTGTTCGTCTAGTGGCTTTTCCAGCGAATTGTAAGAGACGCATTGATGGCATTGCCTCCTGTTTTAGAACAGCTTCTCTTATTTCTGAATATTCTGCTTCGGTGAGATTGCCGTTTGTATTGTCACGCATAAAATTCATATATCTATCAATGGTTTCAATCCATGTTTCTCGGCGCCCCTCTTCCTGAACCCATTTTGCATATGTACGATAGTATACAAACTCAGCAAGTGGATTTCTGAAATATTTTTTACCTTCAGATACGAGCTCTTTTATTTTTTCTGGCACAAAACCGACTTTTTCTCGGACCAATGACCTTTCTTTTCTGTATAGAATATATGATTTTGCTGTTTGGAGAAAACCCGAAGCAATAAGTGCATTTTCTACAGTATCCTGCATCAACTCAACATTTGGAATAAACTTTTTTATTCCTTTTTCTTTTTTTAGATCAATAAGTGCGTCGAGAACCTTATACATTACTTTTTCAGCATGTATTTCATCACCTTCTTTTACTGATTGCATTGCTCGAAAGATAGCGCGAGTAATACGTTTCTTATCAAAAGGAACCACTGTGCCATCACGTTTTTGTATCTGTTCCAGCGGGAAATATTTTTTCTTATTTATATTTTTTTTCATTACACTTTTGATTAAAAATTGTTATTAAAACCGCCTGGTAACACCTTCGGCGGGGAGAATAATTATTTATAAAACTTTTTTCAACTACTATTCGAGTATACAAATGTTGAAGTGTTAGTGCAATTGTGGATAACTATTTTTTATAAGCCAGACATTCATTTAGGACTTTGTCACATTTCTCAAATAGGTTTTGTAGATTTCCATCATTTACTATCTCTATATCTGCCATGGACAGTACCTTTTTTACGTTTTGACTATTCCTATCTGCATTAACTTGTTCCTTTTCTTCTAATTTTATAAAATCTTGTATTGAGACATTGTCCCCAATTCTTCCTCTTTTTTTTCCAAATAAATATCTTTTTTCAGCTGGAGCTGTGATGGCTATTATTTTCCCACCAGACTTTTTGAAACTCTCAACTTCGTCAATAGCACGGAGTCCGCTTATAATAAGATTATCTTTAACCTTTTCAAGTGCAATTTTTACAATAATATCTCCACCTTTTTCATTTCTAAGTTTATTTGCCACAATTTGCAAATTTTCTCTATCAAGTCCACCTAGATTATTATTTTTTACATAGTCACGAACAATATTTCCAGAAGAAATATGGGTTAATTTGTATTTTTTTTCAATATAGTTCGCAACAACATCCTTTCCTACCGCAGGTGGTCCAACAAGTGCTATTTTCATGTCTTTATAATATAATATAATCTTAGTAAATGGAATGAATACTTCAAAAGTAACAACATTTGATGTTTTTAAAATATACTGGATATTTGTAAAAAAATATTTAGGGTATGGATTAATCACTATCATAGGTCTTTTTCTAGGAACACTGACTCAAAGTGTTTTTGTTCCTACTTTTTATAAAAAGTTTTTTGATGCACTCCAGAGTAGTACTGATACTAATGCCACAGTAATAATATTATTAGCTGTGATAATTTCTATTGCTATTCTGAATTTTATTGGGTGGTTTAGTAATAGATGTGCAAAATTTTCATTACAGAAATTTGAAATCTCAATCATGAGGGATGTACGTCAGTACGCTTACGATTATGTATTAGGACATTCATATAATTTTTTCTCAAATAATTTTACTGGTTCTTTAGTTCAAAGAATCAATAGATTTACTAGGGCATTCGAAAGAATCGCTGATAGGTTTTTTATGGATATTATCCCATTAACAGTAAAGGTTGTGGGTGCAGGTATCGTTTTGAGCTTTGTAGATAAAAAGATTGCATTCGGTATTTTTATTTGGGTGACGGTTTTTCTTACAATTTCATTTATTTTTAATAGAATTAAATTAAAATATGATATACAGGCCGCAGCTACCGATTCTAAGGTTTCAGCCACTCTTTCTGATTCAATTTCAAATCATAGTGCTATTCAACTTTTTACCGGTGTAGATAATGAATCAAAGAGATTTTCTATTATTAATGGTGAGTTTGCTAGAATTTTCTTAAAGAAATGGAATATAGCCGAGGTAATTGATTCAATACAATCATTTCTCAACCTAGCGGTAGAATTTTTTATTTTTTACTATGCAATAAAGTATTGGCAAGTAGGACTTATTACTATAGGTACATTTGCACTGGCTCAGGCGTATATAGCTAATATAGGTGGAAGTTTATGGGGTTTTGGTAGAATAGTTCGTGATTTGTATGAAGCTACTGCCGATGCTAGAGAAATGGTAGAAATTCTTCGTCTACCACATGAAATTCAGGACACACCGAATGCAAAAAAATTAGTGGTTACCAATGGATTGATTGAATTTAAAAATGTAACTTTTGGTTTTGGAAAAGATAAAGAAAATACTAAGCCAGTATTTAATAATATTAGTTTTTCTATCAAAGCAGGAGAGAAAATCGCATTTATCGGTTCTTCTGGGGCAGGAAAATCTACCTTAGTAAAACTTCTTTTGAGGTTGCACAATATTTCAGACGGGGAAATACTTATAGATGGTCAAAATATAAAAAATGTAACCCAAGAAAGTCTTCGAGAAAATATTAGTCTTGTACCTCAAGATCCTGCACTTTTCCACAGGACACTTATGGAGAATATTCGTTATGGGAAGAGAACTTCGAAGGATGAGGAAGTAATTGAGGCTTCAAAACTCGCACACTGTGATCTTTTTATTAAAGATTTTGCATTAAAGTACGAGACTTTTGTTGGTGAAAGGGGGATTAAGCTTTCTGGTGGGGAAAGACAAAGAGTAGCAATTGCTCGAGCTATATTGAAGAATGCACCAATACTTATCCTTGACGAAGCTACCTCTAGTCTAGACTCACATTCCGAATCCTTGATTCAAGATGCATTACATACTTTAATGGAGGGCAAGACCACTCTTGTAATAGCTCATAGACTGTCTACGATACGAAAGATGGATAGAATCATTGTTCTTGGGAAAGAAGGTATAATCGAAGAGGGTAATCATGAGGAATTATTAAAGACTGGTGGTATGTATGCACGCCTATGGAATCTCCAGGCTGGTGGTTTTAATGACAAAAGTATAGAGGATATGCTAGAGTTATAAAATAAATTTTTATGAATAATAAATATATTTTAATTATAGCTATTGCTCTTATTCTAAGTATCTCTGGCATTTATCTGTATTCAACTGATGTTAAAAAAACTGAAAATAAGACAGAAGAAAACAAAACAGAAGAAAACAAAACATCAAAAGGATACAGTTTAAAAATAAATAATAAAGTCATCTCTCTTATTGTTGCGAGTTCTACAGATTCACAAGAGAGGGGACTTAGTGGTATGGAATCATTACCAAATGATTCTGCTATGCTATTTATTTTTGATTTTCCAGATATATATGGTTTCTGGATGAAAGATATGAAGTTTGCTATAGATATAATTTGGCTAGATGCAGATAAAAAAATTGTCTATCTGGAAAAAAATGCAACTCCAGAATCATATCCTAATGCTTTTATGCCAACTGCGAATAGCATGTATGTTATAGAGACGAATTCAGGTTTTGTTGATCAAAATGGTCTGGTATTGGGCAGTGTTTTGGATTTTTCTAATAATTAGTTTAAAGGCATTATTGATTTGCATAATCATGTGAATAATGTTATAGTTTTTGTACATATCAGACAATCGCTGTGTACTACGTAAGTAGTTATATAGAGGAAAGTCCGAGCTGCACCATACCGAAAGATATGGAGAAAAGTAGCGGGTAACGCCCGTCCACCGTGAGGTGTGAGGTGAGAACAGTGACGAATCCCTTTAGTGGGAGTGAAACGGCAAAATCCTTACTTGGCTGCAAGGCCGTGCCGTCATCCGACGGTAGCCCGCTTTGCGGGTTGTCGTCATCCGACGACAGCTCCGCTTCGCGGGTTGCCCACTCGAATGATGGAGTGCCGCTTGAGGTTTACTGTAAAGTAAATCCCAGATAAATGATTGTCGTCTATTTGTCTCCGTCGAAAGATGGTGAGCAAAATAGATACAGAACTCGGCTTATCGATATGTCACATCAAAAAACTTCCTTAACAGGAAGTTTTTTGTTTGCTATAATACACTAATTATGAAAAGATTATTATTAAGATATTAAGTTGGATACATTATGGATACAATAACACCACAAAAAAATAAATTAGAAAAAGTGTCATTTGTTTTATTACTCATTACCCTTATCATAGCCCCATTTACTTTTATACCAACCACTTACGCTCCTCTTGATTTCATAAAAACTATCGTCATAACATTTGGCGTCTTGGTTTCAAGTATCATCTATTTTATTTCAGTTTTTAAGGAAAAGGAGCTAAATATCCCCAAACATCCATTGTTTGTATTCTCTTGTGGCATAATAATTTCTTTGATAATCTCCACATTCTTGAGTCCAAATATCCTAAAGTCTTTTTTTGGCCAAGGATTTGAGATTGGTACCGCTAGTTTTCTCATAACGTTATTTTTATCTTCACTTTTGACTGTATATTTGACGTATAAAAATAAGGATAGGGTTCTCTATATCTATACTGCAATTATCTTATCATTTATAGTTATAATCCTCTTCCATATCTCTAGGTTTATATTCGGAGCAGATACATTTGTATTTGGTATATTTCAATCTGCTATCTCTACAATGTTGGGTAAATGGAATGACGTCGCTATATTTTCTGGTGTAATTGCTATAATTTCTTATCTATTATTAAGATTTATTACTTTAAAAAAGTCATTAAAGATAGCTCTTTTTGTTCTTTTAATCGTATCTGGAGTATTCATCGTCATCGTGAATTCTTTCATTGTGTGGTTTACAGCATTGATTGTTGCTGTAGCTCTTTTTATAGGAGAATATTACATTTCTTCTGTTTCAAATAAAGGATCAAGTGGAATATTAAAAAAAGTACCGATTTATGCTGGTATTATTTTACTTTTTACTATTTTTGGTGTCTGGAAGGGTGATTATATTTCATCAAATATCATAAAAAAATTAAATGTTGCGCAAACAGAGGTGACTTTACCTTGGCAATTAACACTTGATGTAGCTTCAGATACGATAAAAGAATCACCATTCTTTGGAGCGGGGCCAAATAGATTCATGAATCAATATTTGAAATTCAAGCCATTCACAGTTATAAATCCTACAGCTTATTGGAATGCAGAATTCACTAATGGCTCTAGTTTGATTGCAACATCTGTGGTGACACAGGGTATCGTTGGTTCAGTGTTATGGTTATTATTAATAATTATACTTAGTGTTGTTGGTTTTAAAGCATTCATAAAAAATACAGATGATTCATCCAGATTTTTCATTAGTTCTACCTATTTTTCTTCATTATTTTTATGGATTATAAATTTCTTCTGTGTGCCATCACACGTAATATTATTTATAACATTTATTGTTAGCGGTCTATTTATTAGTGCACTTATCAATACTGGTAAGACATCAATGGTAAGGATCGGGTCTAATGAAAATTCACTAATTAAAAAGTTTATTCCAATTATTCTTATTGTCATTATCGCTATTCTTGTACTTTGGTTGGCTGTTTATACAAAAAGGGCAATAGCATTAGGATATTTCCAGGGAGGCATAAGTACATTAAATGCTTCCGGCAATCAAAATCTACTTGGTGCCGAAGCCAATTTCAAAAAAGCTTTATCATTAGATAAGTCCGATACATATTATCAGGCGCTCTCTGAGATAAATATTCTAAAAATTACAGCAATTGCTCAAAAGATTCAGGAACAAACAAAGCAGGCGGGGGCTACACCAGATCCAGAATTAATTAAAAATATTGGTACACTTATTGACGAAGCAAAAGCATATACTGATTTGGCTATTAAAACTGATCCTACGAATTACTATAACTACATAGCAAAAGCAAGAATTTCTGAATTGGCACTTTCACTAAAAGTTCCAAATGCATTTGAAGACCTTACAGATTCTTATAAAAAAGCATTAGTTTATAATCCATATAACCCAGCATTATATCTAAACTTTGCGCGTATAGAAGCAACACAAAATAAGTTAGCTGAAGCACAAAGGGACATAGGGGCTGCATTACAATTAAAACAGAATTATGTTGAGGCAATATTTCTATTATCACAGATTCAAGCTAGCCAAGGTCAAATAAAAGATGCAATTACATCTGTTAAGTTTGCAACTCAAGTAAATCCAGGCAATCCACTTCTATTTTTCCAGTTAGGTTTATTATACTATAACGATAAAAATTATAAGGATACAATAGACTCATTAAATAAAGCTCTAGAATTAGATAAAAACTATGCGAATGCTCAGTATTTCCTAGGACTCTCTTACGCACGAATGAACAATTTCCCAGATGCAATTACTCAATTTGAAAATCTAGCAAAGACAAATGGCGACAATCAAGAAGTCATGTTTATCCTTTCAAATCTGAAAAGCGGCCGAACTCCTTTTACTGATGCAAAACCACCAATAGATAATAAACCAGAACAGAGAAAGACTTTACCAGTAAAAGAAAAAACACAAACTCCAAAGATTAAGCCTTCAGTAAATTAATTTAGATTATTCTGAATATTGAAATAATATAGAAAATGGTAAAAAAGTTTTTCGCAATGATGGGTAATGAAATAGGTGGCTTACATGAAGCAGCATATCTCTTGGCTTTTTTCGCTTTTCTCTCTCAGATCCTAGCTCTGGTAAGGGATAAGCTTCTTGCTTATAACTTTGGCGCAGGGCATACACTAGATATATATTATTCTGCTTTTCGTATACCTGATCTCATCTTCGTCTCGATGGCATCTATAGTATCCGCATCAGTTCTAGTACCGTTTTTTATAGATAGGTTTAATAAAGATGCAGATAGGGGTAGAAAATTTGTTGACAGTATATTTTCTGTATTCTTTTTATCCATTGTCGTTGTTAGTATTGTTGTGTACTTTTTTATCCCATATCTCATAAGTGTTTTACTTCCTGGTTTTGTAAATGATCCTTCTTTACCTGAACTTATCCTCGCTTCGCGAATTCTACTTCTCTCGCCAATTTTCTTGGGAATATCAAATTTCTTATCAAGCATTACTCAAATGCATAAGAGATTTCTTGTATATGCATTGAGTCCTATTTTCTACAATTTTGGAATTATCTTTGGAATTATCTTCCTGTATCCAATTTTAGGCTTAAATGGACTTATATGGGGTGTGGTGATAGGTGCTTTTCTGCATATGATTATACAAATACCTTTTATAATTAATACAGAAAATTTTCCTAGATTGAATTTAAATATTTCGTGGCCTGATATTAGAAAAGTGGTATTTATTTCTTTGCCTAGGACAATTACCTTATCCTCAAATCAATTAGCTTCATTTTTTCTAATATCCCTTGCGTCTTTTATGGTTGGTGGTTCAATCTCTATTTTCAGTTTAGCTTTTAATCTACAATCCGTTCCACTTACTATTATCGGTGTAAGTTATTCATCGGCAATATTCCCAACGCTTTCAAAGTTTTTTGTGGAGAAAAATCGTAAAGAGTTCTTACAACAGATGGTTGACTCTGCTAGACATATAGTCTTTTGGTCTATGCCTATTATGATTCTCTTTATCGTGCTTCGCGCTCAGATCGTTAGAACAATATACGGAGCGGGACAGTTTGATTGGGCGGATACCCGTCTCACAGCCGCTGTACTTGCAATATTTATATTTTCTGTAATAGGTCAAAGCCTCATTCTACTTTTTGTGAGAGCATATTATGCAGAGGGTAGAACTAGAAAACCCCTAATAATAAATATAGTTTCAGGGCTTATAATAGTTACCCTAGGTTATGTTTTTACAAAAGCATTTTTTGCATTTCCTTTGTTTAGATTCTTTTTGGAAGATTTGTTTAAGGTTTCTGGTCAAACGGGTACAAGTGTCCTTGTACTTCCTCTTGCTTATTCTATTGGGGTCCTATGCAATACTTATTTTCATTGGCATTCATTTGAAAAAGATTATAATGGTTTTACAAAACCAGTTATTGCAACATTTTTCCAGAGTTTCTCTGCATCAATAATAATGGGGTATATAACATTTCTTTCACTAAGATTTTTTAATATTTTTTTTCCTCTTACGAAAGCGTGGAATGTTTTTTTTCAAGGATTTTTGGCAGGTATTGTTGGTATTGCAGTTTTAATTATTATTCTTATTCTTCTAAAAAATAAAGAAATAGGGGAGGTATGGAGGACTCTTCACCATAAATTCTGGAAATCTGATGTCGTGGTTCCTGATCAGGAGACTTTGTAGTAAGAGATCAATTACTTTGGTTTTGAGACTATTTCTGATACTATAGATTTTACATGAACCCCAAGTTTATACGTAATTTCTCCATAATGGCGCATGTTGACCACGGCAAATCAACTCT
>CALRCS010000015.1 GCA_943354625.1 Candidatus Nomurabacteria bacterium
ATCGTTTGAATGTTTCTTTTTTATTCAAATAAGAACCTCTACCATAAACGCCATTGATGTCTTGGTCTACACCACGATTTGCGCCTAAAATTTCAAACTGCTCAGGATTATATTTATCCAAAAAACTGATCGGCACACCCATTACACCTTCATAATCGCTTGGGACTGCATCGGTAAACGGCACTTCTATGGCATCATAATTATCATACTTATTATACGATTTTTTGCCATTAATTTCCTTGTGTTTACTGTATTTCAAATTCTCTTCCATTGTCATCAGTGATAATGGTTGATGACGTCGTCCGTGGTCGAGGTTAGTAAACCAAAGTGCAGTATGTATTCCGATTAGTGGCTTGCCGTCAATAATTCTCCACCACATTCCTTGTGGTTTGCTTGCCACAACCCTTTCGGTGTATTCTTTCGGCGCCTCTAAGAACATTTGTTGACTACTTGTCTTATTTCCAAGCCATAATTTATTACTCTTGATTAGTAGAAAAACCTCTTTGTAGGTAATTGCATGCATACTACCAATAATCAAAAACTTTTTATCATGATCAACAAGTTGTTTAACATATTCACGAAACAGACTGAACGGCGGATTTGTTACCACTATGTCGGATTGTTTAAGTAGTTTTACACACTCATCACTACGAAAATCTCCATCACCTTCTAGTGGCGTCCATTCGTTGTGTTTGTTTTTCTTTAGTTGCATAGAAACATCCTTCAAATTAAACTCACCATCGCCGTCTATATCGTGTACTTCATTTATAATAAACTTGTTAGCTGTTACCTTTGGACGACCCTTTGATTTAGTAAGAGTTTTATCATCGCCAAATAGTCCTAGTTGTGTGTTAGCAACGGGCGAGGGTTTGTAGCTGGTAGTGATGAGCTGTTTCAATCCTAGCTTATTAAAATTTAGCACGAAATAGCGAAAAAAATTACTCTCAAATGGATCGTCGCAGTTGCAATATACCACCTTACTGCGAAATACATCTAAGTTGAAATCTAGATACGCTCCTATCTCTTTTTCAATATCGCCATACTGAGTATAAAACTCGTCATTTTTTGCTTTTTTTGCATTTGTGAGATTACTGTTTGCCATATAGAAATCCTAGCATTTTTTTAGCCTTTTTAGAAGCATAGTGATATAATCAATATAATAATTAAAAAAATATAATGGAAAATCAAAAACCCCAATCAGTTCTAAACATCCCAACAGCCATACTCATAGCTGGTGCTATCATTGCTGGATCAGTTATTTGGAGCAAAGGCCCCAGTTCTCAGGTTACAAAAAATCAACCATCTTCCCCATCAGACTCTTTTGAACAACAATTAAAACCTGTAACTAGTGCAGATCATATCCTCGGAAACCCAAATGCAAAAATAAAAATAGTGGAATATTCTGATCCTTCATGTCCTTTCTGTAAAGTTTTCCACAGTACTATGAAAAAAGTCATGGCGGATTATGGAGCTTCTGGAAACGTAGCTTGGGTATATCGTAGCTATCCTCTAGATAAGCCTGATCCAAATGGAAGAATCCTTCATCCAAATGCTGGACGTGAATCTCAAGCTTTTGAATGTGCTGCTGACCTTGGTGGAAATGACGCATTCTGGAAATACACAAATCGCCTTTATGAAATAACTCCATCAGTTACAGGTGATACTCCAAAGGGTCTTGATCAGGCTCAACTTCCTGAAATTGCAAAGTTTGCTGGATTGAATGTAGAGGACTTTAATAATTGTTTATCAACAGGTAAATTTAAAAGTAAAATTGATGCAGATTTCACAAATGGTGTAAATGTTGGCATACAAGGTACACCAGCAAGCATCATTATCTTAAGTAAACCTTTCTCACTTCCTGTAAAAGAAAAATTAATGGCTATTTATGAACCCTACAAAGATCCGCAAACTGGCGAATACCCTATACGTCTTAGTTCCGATTCAAAAATGGTAATGATGAGTGGAGCTATGCCAATAGAAATAGTAAAAGCAACCATAGATCTACTATTTACTTACTAGAAAAGATCCTAAAGCACAATATTCACAATCATCTTCGCCACAATTTTTATCCCAAAAAGCTAATGAGTAAATCTCTTTAGCTTTTTGTTTTATAAGTTCGACTAATTTTGATACATCTTCATCAGTAATAATAAGTTTATCTTTTTTGTATTTACCATTTGCCTCAGGTTCTACAAAATCAAGTTCACCAGAAACCATATTGTATTTTTTCTTATCATCTAGACTCAATAAAATTTTGTAAAAGGTAAGCTGGCGTGCATAATTTTCTTTATTGTCTGATTTTCTTTTTCCTGTTTTATAATCTACAACATTTACATCTGTATCATTCAATAACTCGACTTTATCCAAATTTCCTTTCAAAATCAGCTTAAATTCTCCAATATCAATTTGAACTCCTCTAATAGAGTATTCTGTCATTAAACTTCGATTCCAAGAGCCTTTATATGCCTCAAAATAGCCCTTTAGAGCCTCTTTTCCCTTCTTTAGGCTGTCCTTTAGGTCATTTGGAGAAAGTAGGGTTTTATTGAGGTTAAACTCAAGAAGTGAAAGGAATTCTGCAATATTCATATCTTGCTCCTCCCGGTACTTATCAAAAAAGATTTTTAGTGTTTCGTGCACAGCTGTACCATACATTTGATGTTTACTCTGAGCTTTTGGTAGACGAATTAAGTTTACGAAAAAATATTCCCAAGGACACTTGAGATAATTATTCAAAGCAGTAACAGCCAAGCCTTGTTCCAAAAAAAGTTGTTGTAAATATTCCTTATTTCTAATCTCATGATGTTCGTGAACAACTGATTCTTTAAAATTTGAAATAAAGTCACTTTTATTTTTGACACTTTCAAACTTTTTTAAATTATCTGAGATTTCACCTATAAACTGAGTGGGTAATTGCTCCTTACAATCAGAGTCTTGTTTTGAATACGTTATTGATACAGTTTTTCTAGCCCGAGTAAGAGCAACATAAAAAAGCCTACGTTCATCTTCTACACCGTTTTGGAAAGCTGGAAGAGTCTTAAAAAATGACCTTCTACTTTTATTCCCCCAATGCCCATCATAGGCTCCTGTGATATAAACATGATCAAACTCCAGACCTTTTGATTTGTGAGCAGTCATCAATCTAATGCCATCTTTCATAATCCCCTTTCCTGTCTTTGAAAGTATCCCATGCTCGCGCACACGCTCAAGATGTTCGACGAAATCTCTAAGAAAATACTCACGACGATTCCCTGCCATCTTTTTTATTTCACCAAAAAACACTTCGAGAGTTGCCATTCTATCAAGTGAGTCACTCGCACTCAAAGTATAGTCTAAATACCCGGATTCTCTTATGATAATTTCAAATACGTCAGCAAAAGATTTGTTGTTTGCAAGACTTGCCCAAGAAGAAAGTTTCTTTGATATAATTGGAAATTTTTCTGAAAAGACATCAATGAGTGATCTTTTTTCTTTTCTAACAATTTCAAATACTTTAAAAATATCAATAGCATCTATACCAAAAAAATCTATAAAAAAGACCTTACTTAATAGTTCATGATTTGCAAGATTATTTATAGCTTCAAAGATAAGAAGTAATTTGCAAATATTTTCATCCTTCAAAACGTCATTTTCACTTTCTATTCTAAAAGGTATGTTAGTTTTTTCTAACGCATGGGCAAGTGGAAATGCGTCTTTATTGTCTCTATAAAGTATAGCGATTTCGTCTGGTTTTGATCCATTTTTTATTTTTTGTTCTATATCACTGATAATAAAAGTATATTCATTATTTGAATCAAAACATTCATATATACATATAAGTTCCTTGCCCTTCTCCAGTTTAGAAATAAGTGGAACCCTCTGTTGTCCATCACTTGAGATAAGTGAATGCGAAGCATCGAGAATTGGTTGTGTTGAACGATAATTTTCTTCAAGATTTATAACTACAGCTTTTTTATATAGTTTTTTAAAATATAAAAAGTTATCAAGCGATGCACCCTGGAATCTAAAGATAGCTTGCTTTTCATCTCCCACTATAAAGAGATTTGGGTTTTCATGAAAGTTTGAGAGAAGTTCCAAAATAGCATTTTGGGCATTATTGGTATCCTGATGTTCATCTGCTAGGATATATTGATAACTTTCCTGAAGAATAAGTAGTAGGTCTGTGTCTTTTCTCAATGTCTTTACAACCTCAACAATCATATCTTCAAAATCATAATATTTATCTTTTATTAAAGCCTTTTCATATGCATCATACAGAGTTAGAAGTTCTTTATTTTTTGCGATCTGTTCTTTTAATTTAATAAATTCGCCTTTCATCTTTCCTTTATGGGCACCTTTTATGTGAATTTTTTCAGGAATATCCTCAAATTCTTTTTCTTGTTTATCTATCATTTTTTCGAAATCAGAAACGCTTAGTGCCTCCCTTTTTAGATTTTTAATTTCTGAAAGAGCAGGTTTTACATAGAAAAATATATCTCCATACGGTTTTAACATTTCAAAATCATTCTTCTCAATTATCTTTTCCATCAAAGCAATCTGATCAATATCGGTAATAGCAGTTGAACCTATAATTCTCGGAAATCTCTCAGGGTATTGCTTTATGACTTCATTACAAAAACCATGGAATGTATTTATATTTACTTTATAGCCTGCGGTACCGATAATACTTACGAGCTTTTTTCGCATTGCGTATGCTCCAGACTCAGTGAAGGTCAAAGCAAGGATGTTTTCTGGCGAGGTATGACTTTTCACTAAAATATTTGCAATACGTAGAGTAAGAATCGATGTCTTCCCTGTTCCAGGACCAGCAATGACCATAACAGGGCCATCGATAGTATCGACTGCGAGCTTTTGGGCTTTGTTTAGGGTTTTGTAAAGATTTTTAAATATATCAGGATTCATGGTTATATTATACACTTAAAGTTTACTACACTTAAATAGGCAAAGGCCCTTATTGACCTTTCTTCACAAAGTAAATTTCTACGAACTTTTCGTACTAATTTACTTTTAAGAGAATAGACGTTTCCCACCAGACTACTAGTAATTCCTCAATCTATTTATATTATCATGCTGTCTTATCTTCTCATGCGCTTTTGCCTCAATCTGACGAATACGCTCTCGAGTAACACCGAACTCTTTTCCCACCTCTTCAAGGGTGTGAGTAACACCATCGTTTAATCCATGTCTCATTTCAAGAATCTTTTTCTCTTTTTCTGAAAGATCATTCAAGATAGTATTGACTTGGTCACGAAGGATTCTGCGTGATGACTCCTGATCTGGTGAAAGAATCTTATCATCAAAAAGAAAGTCACCAAGTGTAGACTTTCCATCATCACTATCATCTCCTACTGGATTTTCTAGAGAAACAACAGCTTGGTCAATTTTCTCAATATTATAAATCTTCTCGACATCAAGTCCCATCTCTGTAGCTATCTCATCTGCCAAAGGATCTCGTCCTAGGTCCTGAGTCAGTCTTCGCACAACTTGTTTATACTTGGCAATTGTCTCTACCATGTGCACTGGAACTCGAATGGTTCGTGACTGGTCAGCAAGGGCGCGAGTAATAGCCTGGCGAATCCACCAAGTAGCGTATGTTGAGAATTTATATCCCTTTGTCCAATCAAACTTATCCACAGCCTTAAATAGACCTAGGTTTCCTTCTTGAATAAGGTCAAGAAGAGTAAGGTCCGGACTTCTTCCTACATATTTTTTGGCAATAGAAACTACAAGTCTGAGATTTGCTCTAGCTAGAAGATTTTTTGCTTCTTTATCACCCTGCTCGATTCTTCGTGCTAATTCCTTTTCATTTACCGCTGAGATAAGTGAGTATTGCCCGATCTCCTTTAAATACATTTGAATGGAGTCGTATGAGGAATCAGAACTCCTTGCTCCGTATGAATATTTCTTTGGCGTAGCTACTTCTGGCTCCATTTCGAGAAGACCTCCGCCCTCTAGAACATCGATTCCGGACGTAGAAAACTTTACGTAAAGTTCATCGAGAAAAGTGATGTCTTGATCTATAGTTGGGAATTCTTTTAGAATCTCATCATATGTCACAAAGCCTCTTTCCTTTCCTTTTGATACAAGCTTATTTGCCTTCATCTCAAACTCTTTAGCTTTACCATCTTTCTTTCCAATCTTTGCAACTAGCTTTTTTATCTTTTTTGTAATTTTCTTTACTTTTTTAATTTTCTTTATCTTTTTCACTACCTTCTTCATCTTTTTATTTTTTTTCATATATTTAAATTAGTTAATAATAGTAAAAAATGAATCACTCTCATCTGAAGCAACGGGCTTACCCCACTGGCCACCTGGTACACCATTTCCAAGATTAATATCTCCATCATAAAGGACAACACTAACTTTATGTGCACCCTCTTTTAATTCAACTCCCATATCTCCTTCAATAATAGTAAATTTTGGCACATTGAAAGTATATGATTCATTACCAACATTTACTTTTTTTGTTCCAATGTAACCGTTTCCATCAATAGCAATAAATACCTGATAATTTGATGGAATATCACCACCAGTTTTCCATGTAATAGTCTGCTGACTTCCCTTTTTCCATACTTCGCCTCCGTTTGGGGAAAGGACAGTGACGGAAAGCTTATCGGATTTAACATCTGGTTTAACATCTGGTTTATCATCTGCAATAATTTGATCATCAATCTTATATGATGATTCTACTTTTGGACTAGAAACTGGTTTTACCCTACCAGAATCATCTATAACCATATATTTTGTACTTGCATAATACGCTGACCCAGTAATCAAAATCAATACAACTACAGCCAAAATCCCCTGAACAATATAACCTTTTTGTAAACTTGTTTTTTTCATATTATTTTTTTATTTTCCTCTTTAATAATTCATTTGTTTTCTTCGTCAACAAATCAATCCTTTGTATGAGTACTTCTATATGTGCTTTATCTTTTTCTCTCTCTGCTCTTGTTAGCTTTTCTATCGCATCACCAAGTTCTTTTCTTATTAAATCTTCTTCAAAATTAACCATGAGTTCATTTAGGTCATCTTGTAATCCCTTTACATCAAGACCAAATGTTACTTCTGCTTCGAGAAGTAATTCGTCCTTAAAAGGCTCTATACTTTTTATTAAATTGTCATAATTTTCTCCTGCAATTGTTCTGATCGAAGTTCTAAGACTTTCGACATCAATGCTAGGACTTGGATTTTTATCTAAATAATAAAATAAGCCAAACAGTTTCCTTACTATTGCATCATGTCTTGTCGAAGCAGTATGTTGTGCTTCTATTTTTTTGACACTAGCAACTTCACCTTTCATCAAAGCTTCGGTTTTAACCAAATCCTCTCTAATCGATTCTTCGGAAATACCTGTTTTCTCTTTTATCAACTTTATATAGTGTGCTTTTTCCATCGCGCCTGTAAGAGGAGCAATAAATGGAAATACATTGTCCCGAAGTGCTTGTGGCAACTTGCGTGGATCAAGGTTTTGTAAAAGCACAGTATTAAGTTGAAATTCTACCACAGGTTTGGAATTACGCAAGACATTCTTCCATAACTCAGGATCAGCAAGAACAAGATCAGCGGGATCCTTCCCTTCGGGCAAATCTGCAATCTTTACATCCATTCCAAGTCCAAGAGCTATACTGGCGGAACGCATAGCAGCTTTTCTTCCTGCAGGATCTGAGTCAAAAGCTAAAATAATATTATTTGAAAGTCTTTTTACAATTCCTAAATTATTTACTACATTATCTTTAGAAGTGAGCGTATCAGCAAGTGCCGTTCCAGAAACTGCTACAGTATTTTTGATTCCACTCTGATGTGAAAGCACTAGATCCATCTGTCCTTCTACTAAAATAGAATAATTTTTAATCCTAATTTCTTGTTTTGCTTTATCTATTCCATAAAGTACGGTTGATTTATTAAATAAAATTGTATCAGGGCTATTTAAATATTTTGCAGATTTTCCATCATCTTTCAAAATTCTTCCAGAAAAAGCTATAACTCGCCCACTGGAATCTGCTATAGGAAACATTATACGCCCGCGAAAACGGTCATAATATTCTTTAGATTTTCCATTTTCATCTGCTTCAGGTTTCTTTATGAGGCCGGCTTTATCCATATCCACATCACTATATTTTTTTTCTTTCAAATATGTATACAGAAGTCTCCAATCTGGTGGAATATATCCAATACGAAATTTCTTTGCTGTCTCTTCAGTAATTCCCCTAGCTTTTACATAGTCTATTGCCTCCTGTGAATTTTTTAAATTTTCCTCAAAAAACTTTGTCGAGTCTTCCATTATCGCAAGCAATCTCTCCTTTTCAGTTTTATTTAAATCCTGTGCCCCACCAAATTCTAGAGTCACCCCAGCTCTCTCTGCTAGGAGTTTCAGAGCACCCATAAAATCCAATCCTTCAAATTTCTCGACAAAAGAAAAAATATCTCCCTTTTCACTACAACCAAAACAGTAATATCCACCTCTGTCTGGAGATACAAAAAAAGATGGAGTTTTTTCATTATGAAAAGGACACTTACCCTTCAGGTTTTTCCCCGCTCGGTCAAGCTTTATATATGAGCCAACAACATCCTCTATGGTTAGCCTCTCTTTAATTTTTTCAACATTTGAGGACATATATGATATCTAGATAGATAGTATATATAGTATATAGGATTTAAGGGAGATGTCACGAAAATAGGTGCGGATATAAAATCTATATAAAAAAATGAGCCCCCAGTATGTCGGGGGCTCGGTGGCAACTGGCAACTCACGCTGTCAGTGTCACCATCTTCACCTCTTTTGTCTCGAATACGTATGTATGCTGCCCTTTCCCAAGGGTACAAACCCCGTTTTCGACGTGCTGAACGGTTCCATAGACCGTGACTGAACCATTAATAGTGATACCGATCACTATGTCTTTCCCCACGAATTCGAGTAGTGCCCCGTGGATTGACGTGTATGGCTTACTTTTCATGTTTTTCTTTTTTTGATTTGTATACCGTCGTAAAGCCGACAAGGGTAATTAACCCTAGAACACCCAATAGACTACTAGTCTCAGGGACCTGGAAAAATGGGTGGTACTTCAATTCCCCCGCTTCCCACTTCTCAGTTGCCCCAAGAGTGTCGTACGCCCTCTGAAAGAAAGTAAATTCAGCATCTGTCACGACGCCTTCATCATTTCTTTCGAACTGATTCACTTCGAACCACCCGAGGGATCTGTAATTTATACTGCTACCTCCAGATAACTGAACCACAGGATTGGTACTGAAGACATCCCAATGTGTGGCGGCTTCATATCTTCCGAGTTGGAAGTCTTCTCCAGCCTGTCCTGTCCCAAATTTTAGATCCCATTTATCCTCCCACCATACTGAAGTACCAACCTGGACTGAAAAGACTCCTAATAGTCCGGGTTGAGTCCACGACGTGAAGGTGAATTGCGGGGATTTGAAATCGAAAGTCTTTCCCTGTCCAACGTAGCTTGATGGTGAGCTTGTAAAATACAGCTCACTTTCGGCTTTTACTATTGTTAAGGTTGCGGTTAAGGTTAAAATGGTAGCAACTGCCACCACTATCATCGATATTTTTTTCATAGATCAACTAACTCCAAAACAATAATACATGAAACTTGAATTTTGTCAATGGGGTAGCCCTTTTAAAAAACTCCTCCTATGCAAATCACATAAACCTCGATTCTTTATAGCCCTATAATGCCCCTTCGTCCCATACCCTTTATTCACCTCAAATCCATAGCCTGGATATTTCAGAGCCCACTTTCTCATCTTTCTATCACGTAGAACTTTTGCACAAATTGATGCTAGAGCTATCACTTTTTCTTTTACATCTCCCTTTATTATCGTCTTTTGATTTATATATTCTAGAGGTGCTTTCAATCCACCATCGAGTAAGACTAAAACTTCAGCCGGCTTTATTTTGTTTTTTACAATTAATTTATTTACAGAAATTTTTAATGCATTTTTTATTGCAAAAGAAAGCCCTTTTGTGTCAATTACTTTTTCTGATTGAAAGGTGACAGTAAAATCAATTAGACTTAGACTTCTTGCCTTTTCTATTTTCTTAAACCACTCTTCCCTTTTTTCTTCTGAAAGTTGTTTAGATTCTTTTACACCCTTAAAAAAACTTACTGATTCTTTTTTTAAAAAAACAAAAACTCCAACAGCTACTGGACCAGCAATAGGGCCTCTACCAACTTCATCAATACCAATTAAGTATTTAAAGTCTTTTCTTTTCATTAAGATCTTTGAAATTCTTTTCTGAAACTATAGATTTATTTAACTTCTTCTCAAGCTGTTTGCGTGCACCACCAGCTATATCTCCACCAATCTTTGCATCTTCTTTTAACTTATTAACTCCTTTTGAATTTTCAGTTCTATGTATTTCAGTAGTAGAACGCTCACCAAGCATAGTAAAGATAAGTTCAAAATCATCCATATGATCTCTTAGATTCTCTTTATCAAGTCCTTTTAGATTTTTATATTCTTCTGGTGTTACTCCAAAAGTTGCTTTGGAAATCTCTGCGGTTAATATTTCATAATCCCTTTTCTCTTCTGCCCCGCGATTTTTCCACTCATCAGTAAGTTCTTCACGAATAGCAATTCCACGCATTCTCTTTTCAATCCAATCGTCAGGATAACCCTTTAATTTGTAAAGCATCCTTGTTCTTTTTGTAGCCAATTCAGGATTCTCAATTTCTTGCATTCTCTCATAGCCTACCTTTGCCAACCACCTTTTAAAGGGTTCAGCTTTAGGGGATGGAATTGACTGAACTATACGAAAAATGCCTTCTGTACTTGCGCAATCAGTTTCCCGCATTTTTCCATCTTCTGCTTCCAATTTCAACCCGTGACAAAATGTCACAACTTTACTTCCCTCCTCTTTTAGTCTCTGCTTAAGTTTTCTCCAGTAAGCACCCGCATCTGGACTATCAGTTAGTACTCCACACACATCCACAACAGAAAAATACCACTCTTTCTCATATAGAGTCCTTCGTATATTTTTTCCTTTGAATAAAATAATATGGTTATATTCCATATATGAATTATCCCAACCTCAAGAATAAAAGCAAGGGCTAAGATCATAATAATTTTATCAAAATTTCATAAGTCTGTGGATAGGTTGTTGATAAACTATTTGACATATATCTTAGACTAGTATATGGTATTAGCACATGAAAAATGTAAACATAAATACAACTAAAGTAATTTTCCCAGCAAAAATGTTGGGGGTCTTGCGCTGTGTTATAGGTATTTAAATAACTCTATTATTTGAATATAAAAAACACCGCGCAAAGCGGTGTTTTGATTTAGCTCGTTAACAACAAAATAGAAAGGTTCATATGAAAAAAGAATGGAAAAATCCACTTCTCTACTTATTCAGCATGTCATGGAGACATTCGGATAATAAGGTAAAGGTTGCGTGTTTCTGGACAATATTTGTTATTACAGAATTACTTGAAACCTTTGCTTACCCACTCATCCCGGCAACACTCATAAATATTATTCAAAAAGAAGGAATTCATCCTGAAAACTTGAATAAATTATTTATTATCACTTGTTTATTCGTCGTATTTACACTAGTCTTTTGGGCTCTTCATGGGCCTGGAAGAATTATGGAAGTAAACAATTCATCAAGAATTACCATGAGTTATCTCAACACACTCATCAAAGGTGTTGTAACACTACCTATAGAATGGCATGTTGATCATCACTCCGGTGATACGATTGATAAGGTGGAAAAAGGCTCGAAAGCTTTAAAAAGCTTTTCAGAAAGTACATTCACACTTATCTATGCATTTGTCCGGCTAGTCGGAAGTTACTGCATGCTTGTCTACTTTAGCCATCCTGCTGCGTATATCGTATTTATTATGATGGTTATTGGTATATTCATATCAACGAGACTGGATAAAATAATTGTTGCACAATACACATCACTTAATAAAGCAGAAAATAAAATATCTGAAAGTATTTTCGACGCCATCAGCAATATCACAACCGTGATTATCTTGCGAGTTGAAAAACTTGTACTTACAGCGATATCAAAAGAAATAAATGCACCTTATGATCTTCAAGTAAAAAATACTAAGATTAATGAGATAAAGTGGTTTCTGGTAAATGTCTGCTGTTCAATCATGACCTTCCTCGTACTTAGTGTGTATTTCTGGCAAGCAAGCAGAGACGCTACACCAGTACTTATAGGTAGTGTCTTTCTTCTCATGAGATACCTAGACAAGATCAGTGATTTATTTTTTCAATTTACTAGTCAGTATGGAGACATTCTAAAGGAAAGAGCGCGAGTAGCAAACTCAGAATTGCTTTCAAAGGACTTTGTAGAAAAAAGCCTTACAAATCATGTCCTGCATGAGGACTGGAAAAAGTTATTGATAGAATATCTAACATTTGCCTACAAGGGTGACAAACATGGGAGACTTCACCTCAATAATATCTCACTTGAAATCGAACGTGGACAGAAAATTGCTCTTGTTGGAATACGAGGTAGTGGAAAAACAACATTCCTTAAAGTTATGAGAGACCTATATACTCCACAAAGTCTAAAATTGTCAGCAGATGGAGTTGAAATCCCTCATGGCTTCGATGGAATAAGTAGAGCAATTGCTCTCATTCCACAATCACCAGAGGTCTTCGCTACGACAATTCGAAAAAATATAACATTTGGAGCAGAAGTCAGTGATAAAGAAATAAAAAAATTCACCGATATTGCATGCTTCACTGATGTTATAGAAGGATTACCAAAAGGACTCG
>CALRCS010000016.1 GCA_943354625.1 Candidatus Nomurabacteria bacterium
AATAAATTTGTGGGACTTAGATTCACTGGAAAGCATACTGAACCATTAATCAACAGCTATTCACCGTATCAAATGGCGTAACTCTACTTTGTAAATGTGGGAGTTTCGTGGTAAATTGTCATTAACATGACCAAAACGAATATCCCAAAACCAAAGGGAGGTCGAGGTAAGGTTGAATCATTACGTAACAAAGCGATTGTGACCTTATTTGAGACAGACCAGGATCTCTATAACACCAACACGCTAGGGAAGTTGTTCGGACGTGATAGGAAGACGATAAAAGGGATTCTGGAGCGCTACGCACCTTCAAAGAAGAATAAAGGGCCTTCTAGGCCATAGTTCAGGACTAAGCGGAACTGGACAAAATCCACTTGCTATATATTTAAGTATGTTTATACTTATAGATAAGCACATTGAAAAAGAGAATCTAGCCAGGAAATCGGGTGTGAAGAATTCGGGTAAAAAATTACTGGTTTAGAAAGAGGGAGTAGGAGATTTTAGCCGCTTTATAGCGGCATATGAAATACGACACTATGTCGCACAATATACCTTTGACGACACACATACACCTGAATAAACTCTAAACCACTCCCCCGATATCATAAACAAAAAGCGTCCTTTGTTGGACGCTTGATGTCTTATTCCCTGTCATTTTATTTTTTATAAAATCTATTGTTGGAGTAAAAATATATTTTATAAATACTTCATTCCAAAAAAATTTTGCTGGTTCCTTCAAATATTTTCCCCAAACGAAAATTGTGACTTCTTTGGCATATTCTAGGTTTGACTGAGCAACTGGAGAATTTACTGATTTACGAATATCGTAACCCAGATTTCCTAGTATAATGAGTCCTATTACGCATATGATGATCCATTTAATCATAAATTAATATAAATTTTTCTTTTATTATAACATTCATCATTATAAATATGAAAGTGGATTCAAATAGGCTTTAGGATCGGCTAGAGGATAAAGTACACCTGAACAGTAGGTACTTGAAACCAATTTTTGAATACGAACTCCTTCTGTGGCATAAACTCCAAGGTGAAGATGTGGACCAGTTGATGCGCCAGTATTACCGCTATAACCAATTACTTCGCTAGTTGAAACTTGTTGTCCAGAAGTAACATTTATCAGTGATAAGTGAGCATATAGCGTTGAAAGACCATTTTTATGCTTTAACATGATCCATTTACCATAAGAACGGCATCTTCCACCACTTGCCAGATCCATATTTCCCAAACCAACAACCGTGCCACTCAAAGCTGCTTTCACAGGTGTTCCGATTGAAGCAGCAAAATCAATACCTGGATGAGTACCACTTGTATATATTTGTGGGTTTTTTGTGGCAAATGCTGTATTTCCAAAATATTGAGTTATTCTAATTGTATTTAATGGGTACTTCAGAACACCAGTACCTGTACTAGGAATACTATTGGGGTTAATAGCGATCTGGAGGGCATCTTCAAGTGCTGAAACCTCCCTTTCAAATGCATCTTTTTGAGCTTTCTTCATAACTAGAAGAGATTTATAATTTGATTCAGTATTTTTTGTTTCAATTAAAATTGAATTCTTTTCTTTTACTGTATCAGCTAGAATTTTTGTTTGATTTTTTAAATCATTTGTAAGAACAACTAGTTCAATTTTCTTCTTTTCTGTAAGTTTTTTGTTTTCTTCAAGATTTATTTTTAAATCATTCAAATCTTTTATCCTACCTTGCATGCTTACTTGTACTGCTGATAATTCATCTGCATTCTTCCAAATATCTGAAAAAGATTTACTACCGAGTACACCTTCGATTATTGATGCAGAATTCATCTGGTAAATATCAGTTAATGACCTAGAGATGACCCTTTGCCCATCAACTATTCTGTCTTTCTTATCTCCTATTTGTAGGGATAGGCCTTTTATTTCCAAATTTTTTGCATTGATTTTATTTTCTGTTAATTTTGTTGTAGCCTCTAATTTCTTTTTAGAAATATCTAAAGATTTTATGGTATTACTTAATGTATCTTTTTCAACACCCAAAGCATCAATATCTATTTGATATTGTTTTATTTCTAATTCCAGTTTGTTTATTGCATCGTTTTTGTCAGTAATCTTGCTTTTTAAGTCGTCAATTGATTGTGCTTTAGTGATTATGACACTTGTAAAAGTAAATAATATAATTAATAAAAATATTTTTTTATAATAATTCATGAGCAAATTTTAAACGTCTTAAGGTTTCTTCTTTGCCAAGAATTTCGGAGATAATAAAAGGATCGGGGGATTTTTCTCTACCAGAAAGGGCAAATCTCATAGGCCACAATATGTTCCCCTTCCCTATTTGTTCTGCTAAAGGCCAGATAGCTGATTTTACTGATTCCTTAGAAAAATCAGATATTTCAGATAAGGTTTTCAGAATTGTCTGCAAATATGTTTTCGTATTTACTAGATCAGGCTCTTGTTTCCATTTCAATGACTCTTTATTGTATGCAGGGAGCGGATTTACGAATGATAGTTCCCCATCGAGAAGCGCTTGAATTTCTCCAAAGTAGCTTACTTTCTCTTTTATCAATGGAAGAAGTTTTGATGAAAGATTATTTGGTAAAAAATCCTTTGAACGAGTAATGAAGTCATCCATACTCAATTTTTCTATATATTGTTTATTGAACCATTTCAATTTTTCTTCATTAAAAATCGCACCACCTTTTTGGATTTTTGAAATGTCGAAGGATTTTATTAGTTCATCAATACTAAAGATTTCCTGATCAGTTCCTGGATTCCAACCTAGCAGAGCAAGATAGTTTACTAATGCTTCTGGGAGACAACCTTTTTCTTTGTATTCAGTGACACTTACCGCACCATGTCGACCTGAAAGCTTTGTTCTATCTGCGGCTAGTATAAGCGGTAAATGGCCATATATAGGCTGTGGAGCACCTATTGCTCTTTGGATGAGGATTTGTCTTGGAGTGTTAGAAATACCATCCTCCCCTCTTATTATGTGTGTTATACCCATTTCGAAATCATCTATAACTACAGCTAGGTGATATAGAGGCTCTTCAATATTTCTTGCGATTATGAAGTCCTTAAGATCTGTAGTGTCTATTGTTATATCCCCACGAATAAGGTCAGTAAAAGTTATCTTAATATTGGGGTTTTTAAATCTAATTATTTCATTTTCTTGACCAACTTTTTCCCCTTCCTCGATCTTTTCTTTTGAAATATATGCTTTACCTTCCTCAACAAGTTTCCTTAGATAATTTTTGTAGACTCCAGTTCTTTCTGATTGTTTTTCAATAATTTCATTATCCCAATTTATACCAAGCCATTTTAGACTATCCAACATAATAATTTCGAATTCCTTTTTTGAACGAGTTTTATCTGTGTCTTCAAAACGAAAGATCATTTTTCCCCCATTCTTTTTTGCAAATATATAGTTAAATAGGGCGGTTCTAGCACGACCTATATGTAGGAATCCTGTAGGACTAGGTGGAAATCTTGTAATAATTTTATTATTCATATTATTGTCATATTATACCAAAAAAGTACCAGTTGAGGTACTTTTTTGGTAAACCTAACTTATTTAAGTATTATCCCTTTATCTCTGTGATTGATGAGCTAGCTCGGAACATCTTCATGATGGTATTTCCTGAAGCATCCTTTAATGGTTGATCCTTTGCTGCATCGAAGATTTTATTACTATCAGTATCAGAATAGATAACTGCATAGTATACACCATCTTCTACTGTTCCAACTTTCAAAGTAACTTTTCCTGGGTTAATACCTTTGTCAAAATATTGAGAACCCATAATATCTCCTGGTACACCGCCATTATCCTTCTTTATAACTACAAAACCTGGATTTGCGAGTTGAACTGAAGATAGATAAACGATATTTCCTGGAAACTGATCAGTAACTACAACACGATTTAGGTCTTTTGAGTTTACTAGTGATGTATCATCTGTCTTTGTTACATCATCTGTCTGCACTGAGTTCTTACCTGAGTACATATAATAACCTAGTAAAATCAATACCACGATAACAATAACTGTTACTACCCACTGCCATGTTCTTACTCCACTTTGTTCTGGTTGCATATTTTTTTTTATTAAGTTAATAATTTAGATAGACTGATATTGTATCATAAACATTACTCATGTTTCAAGCCAATTTCGAGAATAACTTCGGCAATTTTTAGGGCAGCGTGTGGATGGCTCCATTCCTTGGCTCCTTGGCGCATTGTACTATTAATAGACTGGTTATTCACTATTCTGTCAATCTCTGAAATCAAAATATGGGAACTTAAGTTATGATCTTCAATAACAGTGCATGCACCACTATGAGCGTAAGAAAATGCATTTTTTACTTGATCATGACTCACTTCTTGTGATAAAGGCAGGATAATAGATGGTAATCCCCACGCTGAAATTTCAAATATAGTAGAACCAGCCCGAGAAATTACTATATCTGCTACACCTGCAGACATTCGCATTACAAGATCATTCAAATAATCAAAAGTATGATATCTATAAGCAAAACTATTACCCTTCAAGACAATAATAGCTGTATCCTTTATTGATTCAAAATTATTCCTCCCTGTTTGATGGATAACCTGGTACTTTTTTACCAAATCGTTAATACTGTCCATAATCAAATCATTGATGATTTGTGATCCCTGAGAACCACCAATAACTAGAACAACCGGAGTATTTTCTTCGAGATTCAGAAAATCACGAGCACCAACTGATAATGGTTCTATGATTTCTCTTCGTATTGGATTACCTGTAAATGCTATTTTTCCTAGAGCTTTTTCTTTTGGAAATAAATCCGCCACCTCCGGATATGATATAGCAATTTTTTCAGCAAATTTTGCAGCCCATTTATTTACTCTCCCAGGAGTACTGTCTGATTCGTGTATTATTACGGGAATTCTGAGTAGTCTCGCTGCAAAAAGTGTTGGAAAACTAGCATAACCTCCTTTTCCAAATACCACATCGGGGTAAAGAAAATAAAGTTTTATTATTGCCACAAACATACCATATATAGTTTTGAAGATGTCTGTAAAATTTAGTAGAGAAAAATATTTTCGTATTTTACCTGCGGGTACTCTAATAAATTCAATCTCATTATCAAAAAGTGCTCTGGCATTGTATCTTGTAGGCGACATGAAATATAGCCTTGGGGGAATAATCTTTTTCTCGTTTACTTTTTCGTTTATTGCTTGGGCAATAGCAATAATTGGATAAAAATGTCCACCTGTTCCACCACCTGTAAATACTATTTTCATTTTATTTTTTATTTAAATTTAATCTGGAATCTTATATTTTGAAATATTTGCGATAATACCCACTGCTCCCAGGGTAATGATGAGAGCTGTACCACCATGGCTTACAAAAAGAAGTGGCATACCTGATAATGGTATCAAGCCGAGCATCGACGATATATTCATAAATGACTCGATGAGTATTAGTATAGCAATTCCAATAGTAATAAGTCTACTAAAGGTATCTGGCGATTTTACCGAAATTTTTATTGATCTTATAAAAAATAATAAAAATAAAAAAACCAATATAGAACTTCCCATAAATCCAAATTCTTCAGCACCTACAGCAAAAATGGAATCACCTATAGGCTCTGGTAAATAATTAAATTTTTGTATACTTTGGCCAAATCCCCTGCCGAATGTTTGACCGGATCCTATAGCTATGAGGGATTGTTTTATCTGATAACCTGCGCCTTGTGAATCCTTGCCATTATTAAAGTAAGTTATGATTCTCTGTTGCACATGAGGAAGAAAATAAATATATCCACCAAGCATTAAAAGTATCATTAAGCATAACGATAAAATATGTTTTATCTTCCCCCCAGCGACAAAAAGCATAATCAAACCAGTGCAGGATATGACTACAAGCGTATCAGTATCCCTTTGAGCTAGTAGTAATGCACCAATGATAGAGACAATAATAATATAAGGAAGTATACCCCATTTAAAAGTTTTAACTTTTTCTTTTAATCCAGAAAGCCAAGCAGAAAAATATATAATAAAAGCAATTTTCAAAAATTCAGACGGTTGAAATGTTACAAATCCTAGATCAATCCATCTTGATGCGCCACCATGATTTTGAGTAAAAGCTGGTATAAATAATAGTAAATTTATTACAATTACGGAAAGTAAAATATAAAGAGCATTTTTTCTAAGATATATGTAATGCGTCTTGGACATAATAATAAAAATAATAATTCCCAAAAATAGACCTATGGATTGGTTTAATGCTACGGATTGGAAACTTGCACCGTTTCTTGCCAGTAAACCAAGTGATGCAGAGCTAAAAATAAAAAATCCCGTTACAGTGAGAAGAATTATTGATGTCAGAAATATTTTATCAATTTTTAATTTGTTCATCATTATTTTTAAAAGCTAAAATATCTGCCTTTACAGATTCAAAATCTGGTATGTCCTCTATTTTTGAAATACCAAGAAATGAAAAAAGCTCCAAGCTAGGTTTATATAGGAAACTACGTTGGTCTGTTGGATTATCTACCCTATCTATTAGTCCCCTTATAAGAAGATTTCTTAATATAAATTGAGAATTTACTCCACGGATGTAGTCGATTTCTGCGCGAGATATTGGACCTTGGTAGATTATTATTGAAAGAGTTTCAAGTCCAGCTTTCCCCAAATCCTTTGACAGTTCTTCTTTATTTAGGGATTCAATAATATCTGAAACCTCCTTTGCTGTCCCGAGTGTAATATCATCTTCCCACTCAATAAGTGTTATACCCCTTCCCTTCAAGGATTCTCGAAGAATGGCTAGTGCTGTTTTTATTTCATCTATACTTTTTTCTAAAATACTGGCAAGTTTTTTGATTGAAATAGTTTCAGCTTTCCAAAATAAAATAGCTTCGATCTGGGATTCGAGTGGCAACTTTATAGACAATTTTATTGGATTATCAGAAGAATCTTTCATATTATTTTAAATTATATCATACCTTGGCACACCAACTTCTTTTGTCTCCATTTGTATATCACCAAAATGGTTTTCTTGTGTGACATGAATGATTCCTTGCTTCACTAATTCAAGCATAGCTAGAAAACCTACGATAATATTTATTTTCTCCTTTTTATGTACACTAGTAAAATCACTAAATTTCATCTTTAGTCCAGAAGTTATACGTCCTGTAAGACTTTTTATCATATCCTCAAGGCTGATAACCTCTCTGATGATAGCTTTTGGGATATTTTCTTTTTTCGGTAGAGCTTTGATTATATCTTTTATAGCTTTAGATATGGAGGATAGATTTATTCCTTTATTTGGCGAAAATACAGGTTCAATATGGCGACTCTGGGATTGAGGAAAAATAATATGTAAACCAAAAAGATTATTTATTTTAGTACTAGCTTCTTTTATCCTTTGATAAATTTTTAGTCGTGTTTCTAGATCCTCAATTCCATCTGTCTCTTCTTCTGTCAAAATAAGATTTGGTAAAAGTGATTTTGATTTTATTAAAAGTAAAGTTGAAGCTATTAGAATAAACTGAGCAGAGTCAGCCATGGGCATGTTTTCAAAACCTTGAATATGAGCTATGAAATCATCTGTAACTTTTGATAAAGCTATATCGTTTATAAAAAGTTTTCTTTTTTCGACTAGAGAAAGAAGAAGATCGAGTGGACCCTCGAAAACAGGAATCTTTATAGTAAATGTGTCTGGCATTCATATATTATAGCAAATAATTTATATAAAAAGAGAGGACCCGCGTATTCTCGCGGGTCCAATGCACTTATGCCATTACGTGGCTACCTGGGGTCTGGGTTCTGGTAAACTGACTCTTCAGTTTTTCCAATAACTCATTGAGAGATTCGATTTCATCAGGGTATATTTCCAATCGATCAATCTTTCTTTGTGTCATATCGTTAGCAAATCTGATCTTGCCTTGGCGGTACGACACAAGGCACGTTACTGGATAAGAAAACACTTCGATGCGATGAGTTCCATTTTCTTGATCCAGTGGATTATCGGTAGTGATTACTGCATCTGGAAGTAAGTTCTGGATTTTATTTACGAGATCCCTAACCTCAGAGTTCATGATAGTCTCCTTCTTTTTGTTTTTGATCGAGTGTTGGTAGTAAAGCACGTAAATGAGTTGCTATCGAAAGCATATTACCAGTGGTCTTTCCAATGTTCCCGAACACTAGGTAAATCATGTAGGCCACGCTAATGTCGAAGCCTATAGTGTAGGTTAAGTTCCACCAGCCGGAGGAACTATCTGTGCTAAAGCTCGTGTCTATTCCAGCTAGTACTAGCTTGTAGATTATCACCGCACTTATTACGATCACAGATAGCGGAATTACTATTGCTACCACAAACTTCTCAAATACATAGTTTGTGAGGTGCATGATGGCGAACATTGCGGCTATTAAAGTCGCAACAAGGCCAGCAAAGATTATCCATAGAATACAATAGACTAAGGAAAAGATTCTCATTTTTTTATGGTTTAATTGTTGAGGAGAGCGAATTTACTAAAAGATACCACAATATAACTAATGATTCAATCTCTAGTGTTTTCTGTTATATTACCCCAATAGCTGTCTTAATTTCTGAAAGTTTTTTATCAGCGATACTTCTTGCTTTATTTGCTCCATCGTCTAATATCTTTTTTATAGTATCTGTATCTTTTGCTATCTCTTCTCTCCTTTCTCGTAGAGGTTTTATAAATAAATCCAAATCTTCAATCAATGCTTCCTTTAATATTTTATATTTACCTTTATTATTATCATAAAGAGTCTTCATTTCAGTTTCTGATCTAAATAGTTTGTGGATATTATAAACATTCATCGGTATATCTCCACTTGAGTCTGTAACAATGCTCATTACAGCTTTTACTATCTCATCTCTAGAAGAAAAAAGTGGAATAGTGTTTCCATGACTCTTTGACATCTTTTGACCATCAGTCCCAGGAATTATGGCTACTTCTTTTATAATTAGTGCTTCAGGAAGTTTGAATGTTTCTCCAAAAGTGTTATTGAACTTTTGGGCAGTATCACGTGCGTACTCTATATGTTGTTTTTGGTCCTGCCCTACAGGTACTGTATCTGTATTATAAAGTAGAATATCTGCAGCCATAAGTATAGGATAATTAAAAGTACCAGCAGAAATTTCTTTATCCTTTGCTTCAGCGTCCTTAAAAGCATGAGCTCTCATAAGGTATGGCATTGTTGTAATGGTATCAAAAATCCATGCGAGCTCGGTGTGAGCAGAGACATCACTTTGTTTAAATAGGACCGATCTTTTTGGGTCAATACCAATAGCGAGATAGTCAATAATAAGTTCAAGACTATTTCTTCTCATTTCATCACTATTTTGAATAAAGTTCAGAGCATGATAGTCGGCTATCATAAAATGGCAGTCATATTGACCAACTGTTTGGAATTCAAGCCATTGTTTCATCGCACCAAAATAGTTTCCTATATGTGGACGACCGGTTGGCTTTATTCCTGAAAGTAATATTTTTTTTGACATGGGTATATTATATACTATAACCCCTCTTTCTTTAATTCCTCTACCAGCCTCTGTGCAGTCTTTGAAAGCTTTCTCGGCATCTCCACTTTAGTAACAATAAGTAAATCCCCTCTTCTTCCCCTTTCATCTGGAACACCCTTTTGTCGAACACGTAATATTTCATTATGAGTTGTGCCAGCTGGTATTTTTAATTCTATTTTTCCATCTAGAGTTTCAATATCTAAACTTGCTCCAAGTAGAGCTGTTGTTAGTTTTAAATTAAGTTCCATGATTAAATTTAAACCTTCTTTTCTAAAGACATCATGTTCGCCTACCCAGATTCGAACTATAAGATCTCCCTTTCCACCCTGACCCTCTTCACCCTTTCCTGGCACACGTAATCCTTGTCCATTCTCAACTCCTGAAGGGATTTTAACTGAAATCTTTTCCTTATTTATATTTAAATCTTTCTCAACACCAAAAACTGCTTCTTTAAAAGAAAGTTGAACATCTATTGTAATATTTGCTCCTTTGCGTGGACGACGTCCGCCGCCTCCTCCAAAAAAGTCACTAAAAATATCTCCCAAATCAAATTCAAATGATTGGCCATTTTGACCTTGATATTGTTTTGCAAATCCAGAAAAATCAAAGCCACCGCCATTAAAGCCTCCTTGATTGGGATTGAAACCAGATGGTCCTGCGGATCCAAATGTATCGTATTGTTGGCGCTTCTGATCATCTGATAATGCAGTGTATGCCTCATTAATCTCTTTGAATTTTGTATCATTACCCTGATTTTTATCAGGATGATGTTCATGAGCCAGCTTTCTAAAAGCTTTTTTTATGTCCTCTTTTGAAGCATTTTTTTCTACACCTAGTATTTTGTAGTAGTCCTTCATGGGTTTAAATAATAGCAGATTTAATGCTATAAGTAGCCTTGACTATAACATATTATAGTGATATATATGAATAAAAGTTCTTAACAGAATATATGAAAAACAATGAAATAATAGACATCACAATGTCATTTGCTAAATTTGCGTGCATGGTAACCTCCTTGGACGGCAGAATGAGATACTCCATACCAAAACTAAGGAGGAGTGGGTATGATAGGAGGATAAGTGATAAATTGCGAAAGGCTCTGGGGCTCGTAGGTTCAGAGTGTGTCACGTTTGGTGAATTGTCTTTAGGGCAAATTACTAGCCCAGAGGTCACCCCTGATGTGCTTAGTAAGGAAGGAATTAGAAAGACTTCACTTGATAAGCTCGTTGAACTCTTTAAACGTTTTGGCATTGCTTGGAAAGTGAGTAGTTAGAACTAACCATGCTTTGTTGTCTCACCGAAAGCCGGCTCCCACGCGTGGGTAGCCGGCTCTCTTTTTTATATCTTTTAATACACATCATCGTGTGCACCGACATAGTGCAAGTAAATATGTTCATCGTCAAATTCAAAAATTAGTCTATATTTATAATTGATACTGCATGCATATAATTTTAATAGTTTTCCATGGAGTTTATGAGTGTGCAAAGGTGCTGCCTTTACATCATTTTCTAAAAGCCTAAAAACTTTCTCTATTGTTTTAGATAAATCCTTATGTTGAATTAAAAACTTATCAAGATCTCTGACAAAAGATGTTGTTGGGGCTAACTTGCGCATTAAGACAAAAAATTAACGTGATTTTTTTAAGACGTCACGCATCAGTGCTTTAGCAGAGGAATAGACTTTAAATTCTCCATGCTCTAGTTCCCATTTTGATACAGCAACTTTGAATTCAAGTAATGCCCTACTTGCTTCTCTGGTTAATTTTTCTACTCTATCTGCTTGTTTTTGTAATGTAAGTGTATTCATATAGTTTAAAGTATACGATAGAGAAAAGAGTTCACAATATTGACTCTATGACTAACTAATGATATAAAGTTACAAACGGACTTCGGACGGATGTCCAGAGTTCTTCGTCAGATGTATCAAGCTGTTCAAGAGATTGAATAGCTTACGGAATGAGGATTATAATGAGACAAAAAAGAATAGGTGAAAGATTAAGGAAGGGTCGTGTAACAATCACTCTGCCGGTTGACTTACTTAAGCGATTAGAGGAAGAAGCAAGAAAGACTGAGAGAAATTCTCTCTCTGCACTTATAAGCTCAAGGTTATCAACAACACCTCCAATTTCTGATGATCATATTTTAGTTATTGGTACATTAACTGACAAGGCAAAGTACCCTGAACTTGTCAACGCACTTGCAGTATTGCGAGATTACTTAACTATAAATTCAATTAGCGGAAATCTGAATTTTGATGCTCACGTCGATGCAGTTGTAACTACTGCAATTCAAGGACCACAACTGTCGTAATACCAAAAGCCGGCCTCCTCATACAGGGCGCCGGCTCTCTTTTTATCCAAAAGTAAAAATCTACGAAAAGTTCGTAGAAATTTACTTTGTGATAGTTCTGATAACGTTAAGTTCGCTTTTTATTTTTTGTCCTACTTCTTCTCCTTAAACTCCGCATCCTTCACATCCCCTTCTGGACCCTTTGGCTCGCCAGCTGGCGGAGTTTGCTCAGCTTGTGCCTTCGATAAGATTTCTCCTATCTTCGAAAGCTCTGTTGAAAGTGCATCACTAGTAGTTTTTAGGCGAGCACTATCTGTTCCCTCTTTTGCTGTTTTTACATCAGCTATTTTATCTTCTATAGACTTTCGTAAATCAGCTGGGACCTTGTCACCTGCATCCTTCAGAGATTTTTCTGAAGTATGAATGAGTTGCTCTGCCATATTTTTTGCTTCTACCATCTCTTTTTTCTTTGCATCTTCAACTGCATTTATTTCAGCATCTTTTTTCATTTTCTCAACTTCCTCTTTTGAAAGACCTGAACTCGCTGTGATTTTTATACTATTTGTTTTTCCTGTAGTCTTATCTTTTGCTGTAACCGAAAGAATTCCATTTGCATCAAGATCAAATGTAACCTCTACTTGTGGCATACCACGTCCTGCTGGAGCTATACCATCTAGGATAAATCGTCCTAGTGACTTATTATCAGCTGACATGGGGCGTTCACCTTGAGTTATGTGAATTTCCACTGATGTTTGATTATCTGCTGCTGTTGAGAAGATTTGAGATTTTTGAGTTGGGATGGTTGTGTTTTTATCAATGAGTTTTGTAGC
>CALRCS010000017.1 GCA_943354625.1 Candidatus Nomurabacteria bacterium
CAATATTTTCTAGCTCAACTATATGCGCTTCAGTTAAAATAGTATGTGGAACACTCCAATCATTTCCAATTGTTGAAAAAGCATTTTCAGTAAAGGGAAGCATGCCAGTGATTTGATAACTTATATTTCCAAGTAAGATGTTTTTGTTTGAGGTTACAATATTTACAGTAAACATTGGTCCTTTTATAAAATCAGTTACACGCGCTTCTCTATGTGGAAACTTTTCTTTATAAATTTCTAAATCCTTTTCATTTGGTATAAGAATAGTGCCATCACCTGTATGTCCATGTGACCATTGCAAAATAAATGGTTTCTTTTCCCATTTTAAATTATTTACGACTACTATCTTATGATTTGGTAATAAATTATTTAAATCACCTAACCAATCTATTTGGCTAATTTTATTCTCAACTTTTTCTGAAAGTATTGCGCTAGGGTTTAGGAGTTCCCATCCTTTTTCTTTACATAATTCTTCTATATGAATTGTATTTTTAAAAACTAAAACTTGAGCATTGAACTTTGAAATTATTTCTTGCACCTCAGGTTTCATCAATAGTTCATATGTATCAAGGGCTTTCGCGGAATCAATAAGTAAAACATGGTTGGGGTATTGTTTCTGTATGGATTCTGAGTAAGGAGACTTATTTGTAATAATATGATAATCACCGTCAGGGATCTTACCCATAGCTCTTTCTATATCTCTTGTAACATATATAATGCTTGCCATATAGATAGTGTAGTATATTATATGTTTATGTCTACTTTTTATGTTATAGCTACACCCATAGGAAATCTCGAAGATATCACTCTTCGGGCTATTCGTATTCTAAAAGAGGTTGATATTGTGCTTTGTGAAGATACTAGAGTTACAAAAAGACTTTTTGAAAAACATGGAATTTCTACACAGATGTTGAGTTATCATGCTCAAAGTGGTGAAGCTAGAGTTGATTTGATTTTAGAAAAAATTGAACAAAATAAAAATATTGCTCTAGTTACTGATGCGGGTACTCCTGGAATTTCTGATCCCGGTTCCTTACTTATTTCAGTAATTCGTGAGAAATTCCCAGATCTCAAAATAGTTTCGGTTCCAGGCCCTTCTGCTTTAACCGCTTCACTTTCTATTGCTGGAGTTCCAATACATGAATTTATTTTTCTTGGGTTTATGCCACATAAAAAGGGTAGAGAAACTTTATTTAAAGAAATTGCTGAATCAGAAAGAACAATGGTTTTTTATGAATCTACTCATAGGATATTTAAAACATTAGAATCCCTCTCTAAAATAGATAAAAAAGTTACTGTTGTAAGAGAGATTACAAAAATTTATGAAGAAGTTTTGCAAGGTTCTGCTGTAGAGATTTTAAAAACCCTAACTGATATTCCAGAAAAACAGAAAGGCGAGTTTGTTGTCATTGTATCTGTTAAGTAAAACAAGTATAATTGGTTTAAATCTAATAATTTAATTTATAAATATGTCAAAAAGACAATTACTTTGTTTGTTGGGGATTTGGGTCATACTCTTCCTTTTTCTAGGGGTCCCTTCACTTTGGCATAAGATCATATCGGTGATATCTGGTCTGATAATTGTCTTTGTAGCTTACAATCTTCCACATGAAAAAAGAGAAGGTAAATCAGATTCTGCTTTTGTCGATAATAGTCACATAAATAATTCAGAACCAAGCATCTGATGAATATTAAATATTACATAATAATTATATGTATCGTTGTTGCTATATTATTCGGTTTTTACTATCTTCCTTTTGAATATGAAGCATATAAGACAGAAAATGCAGTTTCTGCAAATATAGTTTTACCTGTGCCATTTGAAGTGACCCATATTAAAACACCTACACCAGTAAAAGCTCTTTATATGTCGGGTTGGGTAGCTGGGAATAAAAAATTAAGAGATAATTTAATAAAAATAATTAATACAACCGAGCTCAATGCTGTTGTAATTGATATAAAAGACTATACTGGCCGTGTAAGTTTTAATGTTGAAAATCCTGCACTTCAAGCTTTCAATTCTTCCGAGAATCGTATTCCAGATATAAAAGAATTTATAGGAACACTTCATGATAAGGGTATTTATGTTATTGGTCGAATATCCTCTTTTCAAGATTCGTATTTAGTACGTACGAAACCTCAATATGCAGTTACAGATAAAGCTGGAAATGTCTGGAAAGATCATAAAAAAATTGCTTGGCTGGATGTTGGAGCGAAGCCGGTTTGGGACTACCTTGTACTTATTGGTCAAGAATCATATAACTATGGTTTTGATGAATTGAATTTTGATTATATTCGTTTTCCTTCAGATGGAAATATGCTTGATATTGCTTATCCATTTAGTCAAGGAAAAGTAAAATCAGTAGCGCTAAAAGAATTTTTTAGTTTTCTAGATACAACTTTTCATGAAAAAGGAATTCCGATTTCAGCTGATCTCTTTGGAATGACTACTTCAAATAATGATGATTTGGGAATAGGGCAAGTTTTGGAAAACGCTCTTGTACATTTTGATTTTGTATCACCTATGGTTTACCCATCACACTATCCAGCGACTTTTCTCGGGTTTGCAAAGCCTGCGACAAGACCTTATGAGGTTGTAAAATTTGCTATGGACAGTGCTGTAAAGAAAGCCGAACTGGCTACAACAACTCCCTCGAAACTTCGACCATGGTTGCAGGATTTTAGTATTGGAGGAGTCACATATACACCAGAAATGGTCCGTGCGCAGATAAAAGCGACCAATGATGCGGGGCTTGATAGTTGGATGCTTTGGAATGCCTCGAATATTTATAGTGCAGATGCATTAGAGGCTGTGAATAACTTTGTAGCAAAATAATTTGACATTTTCCAAAAGCGGAGTATCGTTAATATCCGGATGAAGTGCGCGTTATTAATGTCGACGTGCACTGCACATCTAATATGTAACACAACAAAAAGTCTCGGTTATGGCTACTAAATTGCCCGCCTCGCCCAAAACACAATCGCTACCCACACAAATCAAAGAAGACGTCTCAGTGAAGCGTGCCAGCATTCTTGGAGATTTGGTGGATAAGAGCAACCTCGACACCGTCGTGAAGGACAAGATTAAAGACCTCATGTATGGGGCAATTCGGACTTGGGAATATCTCGGTGAGATAATCAAAGTCACTGTTGGAAAAGTCAAACGTGCAATTTGCACGAAAACCTACAAGACGGAGATTGACCAACTCCGTCGCCTCATGGTCATCATCATCGAAGAAATTGATAGAATGATGAAGAAGGCCATGAAGACCGCCTCCGCCTAAACAACTGAAACAATAAACTGAATCATCCCTAAGTGCATAGTGCACTTGGGGATTCGTTTTTATATAAATATAGGATATAATTAGTCCTATGAATACAATACTTTTTAAACGAGGTAGGTTATTTAAAAAAGGTTTTACTTTAATAGAATTATTAGTTGTTATTGCAATCATTGGTATTTTGACCGCTATAGTTATGGCAAACTTCACTACAGCAAAATCAAAAGCAAGAGATGCAAAAAGAATTTCAGATATAGCGCAGTTACAGCTTACTCTCGAGCAGATTTTTGATAAGTGTAATCAGTATCCACTGATTTATAATACTCTGGGTGTCTTAACTACAACAAGTGTTGTTGAATACCCAAGTTCTGATACTTGTAAAAAGAATGATGGTACTACAGATTATCAACTTGGTGATTTCATCTCTGTTATCCCAAAGGATAGTTTCGGTAATAATTATAGCTATATTTCCTCTTCTGACGGAATGGATTATGTATTGAGAGCTACACTAGAGAATTATAATAGTAATGTCTTAGACGATGATGTAGATTCTCCTATCGGTTTAAGTATTGATTGTAATGATTCACCAAGCTACTACTACTGCGTCCAACCAAAATAGCCTAAAATAAATGCCAAATATCTATATTATCTTTTCATTCGTACTCGGAACCATAATAGGAAGCTTTTTGAATGTTGTAGCTTTACGCTATAACACCGGTATGACTTTGCGAGGAAGATCAAAATGTTTTTCTTGTGGAAAAAATCTAGAATGGCATGAACTCATTCCTGTTTTTAGCTTTTTATTTCAAAATGGAAAGTGTAAAAATTGTAAAAGTAAAATATCATGGCAATATCCAGTTATAGAATTACTTGCAGGAGTTTTATTTCTAATGATATTTTATTATTTTCCACCAATATCATTTGAGTCAAGTATTACGACTGTCTTTTATATTTTTATAACTTGTCTACTTTTAATCATTACGATTTACGATATAAAACATAAAATCATCCCTGATTTACTCGTATATACTTTTATATTTGTAGCTTTTGTAAAAATGTTTTTTGCTCTAGATCTTTCTTTTGTAATACCATCGACACTAGAATTACTCGCAGGACCGATACTCGCCCTTCCATTTCTTTTACTATCTTTGATTTCAGGTGGCAAGTGGATGGGTTATGCAGATTCAAAGCTTGTAGTGGGTATAGGATGGACACTAGGATTGGTTGCTGGAATATCATCTGTAGTCTTAGCTTTCTGGATAGGGGCAATAGTAAGTGTTATTTGGACTTATGTAGTCTTTAGGAAATTTAAGGCAGGTCATGAGATACCTTTTGGCCCATATTTGATACTTGGAATGTATATAGTTTTATTTACTGGAATTAATGTAATAGATTTTTCAATATGATAAAACAAAAAGGATTTACAATTCTAGAGCTCGTAGTGTCCATCTCTATTTTTGCTATGATGACAGCACTTGTCCTTTCAAAATATGGAAAATTTAATCAAGGCGTACTCCTTACAAATCTAGCATACGATGTGGCGCTCTCTATACGAAATGCGCAGTCTTATGGTTTGAGTGTGAAGAGTTCAGATAGGTCAGCTAATGATTTTGATGAGCCTTATGGTGTGCATTTTGATATGTATAGTCGAGAAAAGTTTATCTTTTTTGTTGGTTCGATGGATAAACTTTATTATGATAATCAAACCACACAATCCTTATCAACCACACAAATTAAAAGGGGTAGTTCTATAAGTAATCTATGTGTTGTTAATTCTAGTAATGGTAGTTGTGACAATGTGATCAACTTGGATATAATATTCAAACGCCCAGATCCAAGTGCTATTATAGTAGAAAGTAAAGCCGATTCTAAAGTCTATTCAAGAGCTGAAATTACAGTAAGCGCAAGCGACAAAACAACAAAAAAGATAATTGTAAATTCCACAGGTCAAATATCTGTTAAATAAAATATGAAAAAAATAAATTTAAAAAAAGGATTTACACTGATAGAAATGATAGTTTCACTAGGTATATTTACAGTAGTGGCCCTTATTGCTGTCGGTGCTTTACTAAAAGTCATGGATGCAAATAGAAAAGCGGTAAACCTAAAGACTGCGATAAATAATATGAATTTTACTATAGAATCCATGTCTCGTGAGATGAGAATGGGGAATGATTTTTATCTTAGTAATAATCCTGACGATGAAGTTAAAAAAGATTATACTAAAAGTCCTTCAAGTATAAATCCTTCGACCTCTTGGCTTCTTGCCTTCAGATCTTCAATTATAAGCACAAATGATGGTAAGTGTAATTTAATCTATGCATATCGATATACTGGAACAAAGCTCCAAAAAGCACAACAAACTAAGTGTAGCGATAAGATAAAAAGTGAAAATTTTCAGGATATAATAGCTCCTGAGATAAAGCTAACTTTGGCAAGTATAGGATTGGATAAGTCACCTGATATACCAGATAAAGTATATTTTACCTTTGAAGGTAGTACTGGTCTAAAGGTAAAAGATAAAACTGAATTTAGAGTACAATCAAATATTACACAGAGAGTTATGGATAAAAACTGATATAATAAACGATAATGAATAAAATATCAAAAACTAAAAATGGCTTTACCTTAATAGAAACACTAGTTGCTATTACTATACTTATGATATCTATAGTCGGCCCGCTTACTATTGCTCAGAAAAGTCTGAAGGCAGCCTTGCAGGCTAAGGATCAAGTCTTTGCTACATATCTTGCGCAGAGCATTATGGAGGATATAAAGCGTAGTAGGAGTATTTACGTGGTTAATAACTGGTCTGAATCTGGTTTATATGGTTTTGAATTATGGAAGAAAAAATTCGAAACAGATCATTTTGGTTGTGGTCCCTTTAAAAGGATATGTCCAGCCCCAATATACATAAAGTCTGAAGGTTATGACCTTTATAATAATTCAGGTGTCACAAAAAGCAAATTCTCATGGAAAACAGAGATTGCCGATTATAGCTTAGGTCCTATATCTAGCCCAGACGTCCTCATAACCGTAACCGTCTCATGGAAAAATGGTACAATCCTAAATGAAACAAAAGTAGAGAATCTTTTATTTGATGTAATATTATGATATATAAAAATAAACAATATAATAAAGGCTACACTCTACTCTTTGCAGTTCTAGTTTCATCTCTTGTCCTCTCCGTGGGTATTTCTATCTTGAATATCAGTAAAAAGGAATTTCTTCTTTCTTCTTCTGCTCGTGAATCCACAATTGCTTTTTATGCTGCAGATAGTGGACTTGAATGTGCTGCGTATTGGGATAGGAGAAGTAAGTTTAGTACTACTATTAGTACTGATCCTATTGATATAAGGTGTGCAAATCATGCAATTTACCAACATAACGGTCGGAGTTATTCTTTTTCCCCAAATAATGGTTATATATATACAACCTTCGATATTCGCCCTAGTATAGGAAGTACAGCCTGTGCAACAATAGAAGTAAAAAAGCCAACAGCCGAGAATGGTGTAACCACTATAGAATCCAGAGGGTATAATATGGGGTGGAATCCTGCTTCTGGATGCGTATCCCCCAGCCCCAAACGTGTAGAGCGAGCAGTACAGTATACTTACGATACAACACCACCAACACCATGAAAGATCGGTTAAATAAACTAAAAGAATTACTTAATAAATATAGGTATCTTTATTATGTATTAGACAAACCTGAAATATCTGATACAGCCTATGATTCATTGTTAAAAGAGCTTGAAGAAATAGAAAAGGAGCATCCAGAGCTCATAACCTCTGATAGTCCTACCCAGAGAGTGGGTGGTGAGCCATTAAAAGAATTTAATAAAGTAAAACATACTACACCGCAGTGGTCTTTTGACGATGTATTTGATTTTGATGAACTCTCTAAATGGGAAGAGAAGGTCAATAATTTTATCAAAAAAGCAGGTTTAGAAAATGAAAAATTAGAATATTGTTGCGAATTAAAAATAGATGGTTTAAAAATTATTCTAACATATAAAGACGGCATACTCATACAAGGTGCAACTCGTGGAGATGGTGTTGTCGGTGAGGATGTGACTTTAAATATAAAGACTATTCAGAGTATCCCATTGATACTTAATGAAAAAATAAATATAAATGCAGTTGGTGAAGTCTGGCTAGCAAGGGAGAATTTGAAGCTCATAAATAAAGAAAGAGAAAAGCTCGGCGAGCCAGTTTATGCCAATACAAGGAATCTGGCCGCAGGATCCCTCCGTCAACTTGATCCAAAAATTACAGCTTCACGTAGACTCGATTCTTTTATTTATGATATCGATGAAACTTCATATAAAAATATAAATACCCAATTTGAGGAAATTAATCTACTTTCAAATCTTGGTTTTAAAACAAATAAATATACAGAGGTTTTCTCTACACTTGCAGGTGTTTTTGAATTTTATAATAAATGGACAAAGAAAAAACACGATCTAGAGTACGAGCTAGATGGAATTGTAATTAAAATAAATTCTATAAAAATACAAAAAGCACTTGGATATACAGCTAAGTCACCTCGCTGGGCTGTAGCCTATAAGTTTCCAGCAGAACAGGTAACTACTGTTGTAGAGGATATTGTTCTTCAGATTGGAAGGACTGGCGTACTCACACCTGTGGCCCACTTGCGTCCAGTGAGGGTGGCAGGGTCCCTTGTTTCTAGAGCCACTCTTCATAATGAAGATGAGATCAAGCGTCTAGATGTGCGTATTGGAGATACAGTGATATTGGAAAAAGCTGGAGATGTTATACCTGATATTGTCTCGGTTGTTACTGATTTACGACCAAAAAATTCTAAAGCTTATATTTTCCCAAAGCATGTTCCAGCCTGTGGGGGAGATGGAAGTATTGAACGCATTCCTGGAGAATCTGCATGGAGATGTGTTTCAAAAGATTCATTTGATCAAAATAGACGCAAGTTTCATTATTTTGCTTCAAAGAAATGTTTTGATATGGATGGTTTGGGTCCAAAGATTCTGGATGTTCTAATTGAACAAGGCCTCATCGTTTCTTTTGATGATATATTTACTTTAAAACGGGAAGATTTGCTAGAGTTACCTAGATTTGCGGAAAAGTCTGTTGACAATCTTTTGGCTTCTGTGGAAAAATCTCGAAATGTTACATTGGCTAGATTCCTTAGTTCATTGTCTATCCCTCAAGTTGGTGAAGAGACCGCTTTTGACTTGGCAAAACATTTTAATTCAATAGAAAAAATTCAAGAGGCAAAATATGAAGAAATAGAGTCTATTTATGGTGTTGGACCTATTGTAGCAAAATCACTTTTTGAATGGTTTAAAGATGGTGAAAATAGGAAGTTAGTCAAAAATTTATTGAAACAAGTTAAGATAAAGATGGAGGCAGTAGGTCAAAAGTTATCAGGTAAATCTTTTGTTTTTACTGGAAGTATAAATATTGATCGTATAAAAGCTCAAGAGATAGTTCGTTCACTTGGTGGGGAAGTTTCAAGTTCTATTTCCAAGAATACAAGTTATCTAGTAGCTGGAGAAAATGCCGGTTCTAAGCTGGATAAAGCAAAAGAATTGGGAGTGGTAATTTTGACTGAGGCAGAGTTTTTGGAAATGATGGCCTAATTATCCACAGATAGAGGGTTATCTTACTTATTGACAAATATAACGTATCGGTTATATTTATCTATATGGGCTTAATTATTATATATAATGCAGGATTCAGAACAGAAATGGCAACTTGAATTATGGGAAAATGAAAATGGTTTTTGTCCTGTCGGAGATTTTTTCAACGAGTTAGAGACAAAAAAGAATTTTGAGTACAATAGAATGATTAAGAAGTTGAATTGGTTCAGAACACATTCCCTGTCAATATTAGAAAAAAGAGGAGATTTAAGTAAGGTAAAGAATGAATATTGCTGGGAGTTACGTTTCAGTGTTGGTATTGAAATCAGGTTTTTGGGAATAATCAAAGAGGATAAAGCGTTGCAGATTTTTTTAGTAACACATGGTTTTCATAAAAAGGATCAAAAAATTAGAAAATCAGATATAGAAATAGCAAGGAAAAGAATAAAACAAATACTATGAGATTTGAAAAATATATTACAAAAGATAAATTAAATAAAATACTCTCTTCTAGGGACTGGAAGTTTGATATTGCCATGCTTGTAACCGAGGCGCGTTACTTTGTTGGTTTTACGCAAACACAGTTGGCAAATAAAATGAAAACAAAGCAGTCAAGTATTGCTCGTGTTGAGAGTGGCAAGATGCTCCCCAGTCTTGATTTTCTAGACAAGCTTGCTAAGGCCATAGGTACAAATTTGGTTGCGCCAAGATTTGCTTTTATGTTGAATAGGAATACGGATACTAAAATAATACCCTCTTTTATTCAACCAATTGATTTGGCAACCGCAAATATTTCTGTAGATGCTGGTATAAACAGAGAAGTTAAATTAAATTAATATGAAAAATCAAGAAATCATACATCAGTGGTCTGTAATATGTGACAAGTCATTAATCGAACAAAACTCGAATCTTCTAAGTCTTTTAAACATAACTGAAGGAATCACAGTTTCTAATCTTGCTAAAGATGGGAAGAAAATTGAGTTGAAAGATTTATCTGATAAAGAAAAAGTTTCTATATCGAAAGAAATGAGTTATGTGACAATGTGGAGACGGAATGTTTTTAGTGGTGATTTAATAAAAAAAGAAATCCGACTTGAATGGATAAGTCCAAAAGGAACAATGTTATTGAATACAGTATCAGTTTTAAATATGGAAAAAGATATAAAAAATTTAAGAATGATTTTTAATTTTAACACTTTAGTAATCACGGTACCTGGTACCTATGTAATGAGACTATCTCTCCGAGAATTACAAGAGAAAAATTTCTCTATCATAGTAGATACGCCGGTAGATGTTAAAGTAGTTTAATTTAATTATCTGACTCTTCTGCTTTTTTGTACTCTTCGAGTCCTCTAAGGAGCACTTCCTCTTTGGTTGAAGCGTAACCTCTTTTTACTCGTTCTTCTATAAATTTTTCTTCTTTTTGTGTTGGGTGAAATATAAATATAGACATAATATATTAAAATTAGAATAGTAATGTTTGAATTATATATAATAAATTTATAAAAAAAAAGAGCCGACGTGTCGGCTCCCTCGTGTTCTGTAATGAATTTCTTAACCGTTTCTATTAAACCATAACGGCTCTGACTCGATTAAGTTAGTGGTGAGACCAAATGGAATGCCATCGAGTGACATGATAGTAAAGATCTGCATTCTTTCGCTAACTGTCAAGTGGGGGGAAATCGTTGTAATGTAGGTGTGTTGTAGTTTCTGTACTACATTTATGAAATCTTGTGTTGAACGAGATTTGCTTAAAGACACACCTGTAAGATTAACAACGCACATCGGCCACTTGTCTGTGGAATGGTCGCTTACCTGGATGTAAAATTCAGCTGGTCCAATTTCAGGTGACACGTGTAAGTGTGGAATCAAAACTTCTTTCAATATTAGACTCCGAAAATCTGCAGAATGAATGCTAGTTAATAATTGTTGTGGGCAACCGTCGTAAAGGACTGCTTTTAGTTTCATAGTTTTATTCTTTCTCTAGGGTAGTGCCTAGTCACGTGCTTATTTAAACCCACACTATCAATTTATTTTTTATTTGTAAAGCGTCATTTTTATGCTAAAATCTCTCTATGATAACCGTCACCGAAATAGAAAAATTGGCTAGTTTGGCTCGTATAAAGATAGATGATTCTGAAAAACAGAGTCTTGCAAAGGAAATTGACTCTATTCTTTCATATGTAGACCAGATAAAGACCGCAACAGTCGATATAGACCATACACCAGTTCCTGGAGTTGTTCACAATGTTTTTCGACCTGATATTTCTAAGACTCTTTTAAAAGAGGACAGGGAAGGTATTCTAAATGAAGCACCTGATCGTGAAGGTGACTTTATTGCTGTTAAGAAAATAATTGCACAGGACTAATTTGACTTTTATGATTGATTTAGAAAATCTTACAATTAAAAAGGCACATGAAGACATTAAGAATGGAAAATATTCTGCTGTTGATTTGACTAAAGCATATTTAAAAGAAATAGAAAAAAAGAATGGAGAATTAAATGCTTATCTAGAAGTTTTTACGGATGCTGTAGAACAGGCTGTAGTTGCCGATGAAAGATTCAGAGCTGGTACAGCAAATCTTTTAACTGGAATTCCTTTTGCCATAAAAGATAATATTTTAATAAAAGGACGCATTGCTAGTTCCGCTTCAAAGATTTTAGAAAATTATCATGCAGTATATGATGCTACGGTTATAGAGAAATTAAAAAGAGAGGGTGTAGTTTTTCTTGGTAGAACAAATATGGACGAGTTTGCTATGGGTGGTTCAACAGAGAATTCAGCGTATGGAGTCACAAAAAACCCTCACGATACTAACCGTGTCCCCGGAGGAACTTCTGGAGGTTCTGCTGTAGCGGTTTCTGCCAATATGTGCTTAGTTGCCCTAGGTTCTGATACGGGAGGTTCTGTGCGACAGCCATCTGCATATTGTGGAATATTGGGTCTAAAACCTACATACGGTGCTGTATCTCGTTACGGGCTAATGGCGGCTGTTTCCTCTTTTGACCAAATAGGCCCAATGGCAAGAAATATAGAAGATGTGGAAATTGTTTTTAATTTAATAAAAGGAAAGGATGAGAATGATTCAACGACAATTTCTGATGATACATATTCAAAAATAAAAAGTGAAAGAAAACCAGTGATTGGTATTATAAAATCTTTATTGAATCAAGGTGGAATAAGTAAGGATATTTTAAATAATTTTAATGAATCATTAGAGAAATTTAAAAAGCTTGGTTATGAAATAAAAGACATCGAAATTCCCAGTGTTTCGCAAGTTTTACCAATTTATTATATCTTGAACTTTGCAGAAATTTCTTCAAACATGTCTAGGTTTGATGGAATGAGATTTGGTCTTCATAAAGATGGGAAAGATGGAATTGATGATTATTTTCAAACTCGCGGGGCAGGTCTTGGTAAAGAAGTTAGACGAAGAATCCTTCTCGGAACA
>CALRCS010000018.1 GCA_943354625.1 Candidatus Nomurabacteria bacterium
ATTCTAGGTATTGATATCCACCCTGAGGCTATAGACGCCATTGCAATGAGAAGTCGCTTTACGCCTCGAACAGCGAACTATTTTTTAAAAAGATGTAGAGATTATGCACAAATAGAGAAAAGTGTACTTTCTCGTGAGATAGTAGAAAAAGCACTAAAAATGCTCGGTGTTGATGATTTGGGACTGAATGGCGCAGATAGGGATATTCTAAAGGTAATGATAGAGAAATTCGGTGGGGGTCCGGTTGGACTAAATACAATAGCAGCTGCCCTCTCAGAGGAACAGGCTACCATTGAAGAGGTATATGAACCTTATTTGATCCAGCTCGGTTTACTCGAAAGAACACCTCGAGGAAGAAGTGTGACGGAGAAGGCTTATGGGCATTTGAAGATTAACGGGGGTGTAAGGAAATTACTTTAAAAAAGTAGAAGTTTAAAATATAAAAAACCGCGTCAAGCGCGGAAAATAATAATTTGGACCTTTGCTAGCCATGATACCTATCAGCAAAATTTTCGCGGGGGGAGTTTAGTTTTGGGTTTAATTTGGTTTTAGAAACCAACTCTGGCGCAGGGGGCTCATGGCATTTAACTTCATGCACATCGTCACGACGATGAATAGGTAATGTTGAATGACCCATCATCTCAAGAAAATTACGAATCTTGTCTTCCGTTCCTATAGGGTTCATAAAATTAAAAAGGTGTACTATGTATAATATAAATAGTACCACTATTATCTAAAATAGCAAATAAAACACATTAGAAAACAAATAAATTTTCGAATTCTTTTCTTAAATAATCTGATTTTCATTTCCCTTTCCTAATCATAATAATGAATTCTCGGTGACACTTCTATTGGTGGTTTGAGTGGTCCGTCGTACGGTTCATTCCAGAAATTATCCTTTGGTCTGTGTAGAAACATGAATCTAATTATAGCAAACATTTCTTCATCCATAGCATCAGAAAATATTGCCTCAAGCAACAAGTGAAATTCTTCATCATCCATTCTTCCATCTTCCCTCATTTTTAATATAAGATTAACAGCTTCGGTTATCGGATTTTCTTTTTTGTTTTTCTTCATTTTTGATTTTTTGTTAGTTAATAATTCCTATAATTAAATCACTTCCAAAGTAAAAAACAATAGTAAGATAAAATTACGAAACAATTAACCCTATCTGATAAGTTCCCAACACTTTTTCTAGTGCTAAGATTGTAAATATATGAAAGATACCCAGTTACAAAGTTTATACAAGACCTTCGATGATGCTCGCCGTGAAAACGGTGTGGAATATTGGTATGCTAGAGATCTATATCCCCTCCTAGGTTACTTGCGTTGGGAAAACTTTGAGACAGCTATTAATCGTGCGAAAGAAGCTTGCAAAAAATCAAAAGGTTCAGTTGCCGATCACTTTCGTGGCGTCACGAAAGTGATCGAAGTTGGCAAAACCGCCAAACAGGAAATACCTGATATTAAACTCACAAGATACGCTTGTTACTTAATAGCTGTGAATGGAGATCCGAGAAAGGCAGAAATTGCCTTTGCACAAGCATATTTCATAACTCAGACAAGAAAAATGGAGCTCATAGAGCAAAGGATGTCTGAACTTGAGAGAATTGGTGCCAGAGAAAAACTAACAATCACTGAAAAAACTTTTGCTGCATTGGTATTTACTCGAGGTGTTGACGGTCGTGGACTATCTGAAATCAGGAGTTTTGGAGATAAGGCTTTATTTGGAGGAAAAAGTACTGATGATATGAAGAAAAAGCTTGGTGTAAAGACCTCTACCCCATTAGCAGATATCCTACCAGAAGTAACAATCTCTGCAAAAGAATTTGCTACAGCCATAACCACTGAAAATACAAAGAGAAGAGATCTTCGAGGAAAAGGTAGTATACTTACTGAACATGTTAATAATAACAGAAATATTAGAGGAGTATTAATTAAATCTAGTATTTATCCTGAATCACTTCCTTCTGCAGAAAATATAAAGAGTATGGTAGCCAGACATAGAAAAGAGTTGAGGGAATTAGAAAAAAAACAGAAGGAAGAAATAAAAGAAGTGTTAAAAAAATTAAAATAATATGTCCGGACATAATAAATTTTCAAAAATTAAGCATCAAAAAGCAAAAAACGATGGTCAGAAGAGTAAAATCTTCGGAAAACTTGTGCGTTTTATCTCTGTAGAAGCAAAAAAGGCAGGAGGAAACCTAAAATCCCCTGGTTTGGCTCTAGCCATAGAGAAGGCAAAGAAAGAAAACATGCCAAATGATACTATTGACCGAGCAATTAAAAAGGCAACAACAGACAATAGTTCGGCAATGGAAAACATTACCTATGAAACGTATGGTCCTGGGGGAATAGCTATTCTTATTCACGCCCTTACTGATAATCGAAATAAAGCAGCTCAAGAAATAAAAGCCATCCTTACAAAACATGAATGTGAACTTGCAGCAGTAGGAAGCGCTTCGTGGGCATTTACAAAAGGTCCTGATGGTCTTATGGCAAACATGACCATACCTCTCGAAGATGAAGATATAGGAAAACTTCATGCTCTTGTAGAAGAACTTGAAGAAAATGATGAAGTGCAGGATGTTTATACTAATGCAGAATAATAATGAAAATTCTAGGAATAGACCCGGGGTATGATAGGGTTGGAATAGCAATAATAGAAGACGGTACCTTATTGCATTCTGAATGTTTCGAAACCAGCTCAAAGGACTCATTTCATATACGATTAAGATCTGTTGGTGAACATATTCATAAGATTATAAAGAACTATTCGCCAGACATTATGGCTATTGAGTCCCTTTTTATTACCAAAAACCAAAAAACGGCTATGAAAGTCGCTGAAGCTCGTGGTGTTATCTCATACGAAGCATGTTTAAAAGATATTCCAATATACGAATATTCTCCCCCACAGATAAAGGTTGCAGTTACAGGGCATGGAGGAAGTGATAAGGCTCAAGTAATAAAAATGATTCCTTTATTAATTAAAATGAAAACACTTGTCGCACTAGATGATGAGTATGATGCTATTGCGGTTGCCCTCACCTGCCAAGCTCACATTAAAAAGATATCCACATTCGGGGATAGCTCCTAGCGAATACGCTAGGGTTATCCACATTTAAATAATTTGCAAAAGTTTAATAGTTTTGTTACAAATATGAAATCCAATCAAAATATTAAAAATAATATAAGATTATAATGCCAAAAACAAAAAAAATAGATGCAGGTGTCACAAAGATTGAAACGCGGGAGGAACCGAAAGAAATTCTTTTGGATGACGAAGAAAAAACTGATATAGAACTTACAGCGGGGGATGTAATAACCGACCCAGACGGTGAGGAGGAAGAAGCTGAGGCTGTTATTGATGATGAAGATATAAATCCTTTCAAAGATAGGTGGGAGGAATAATATAATTAATAATTTGTCTTTTTTGTATTATTAAATACCTACTATGTAATGTGTCGTATTTGTGATAATATTTCTAAATGTCTCGTAGAAAAAGCTTTTTTAAGTCTTGGAAATGGCGTATCTTAAGGCCATTACTTGTTTTATCGCTATCTTTATTCTTTTTCTCTGCTAGTATTGGAATAATATGGTTTTCTAGTCTTCAAATTCCAGATTTGAGTGTTTTTGAAGAAAGAAAGGTCGCCCAATCAACAAAAATATTTGATAGAACAGGTGAAATCCTTCTTTATGATATTCACAGTGATGCAAGAAGAACAATTGTTTCTTTTAATGATATTTCACAAAAAATAAAAGATGCTACCATCTCTATCGAGGATTTGGAATTTTATACACATAAAGGCATAAAGCCAACAGCTATTTTACGTGCGGTGTTAGCAAACCTAACACCTGGAAACGGCACAACTCAAGGAGGTTCCACTATTACCCAACAGGTAATAAAAAACTCAATCCTTACAAAAGACAAAACCTTAACTAGAAAACTAAAAGAGTGGATTCTTGCTGTAAAACTTGAAAAAGTTCTTACGAAGGAACAAATTTTAAATACATATTTAAATGAAAATCCTTACGGTGGTAGTGTTTATGGCGTAGAAGAAGCAAGTAAGACATTTTTTGGTAAATCATCAAAAGACGTTACCCTTTCTGAAGCTGCATATATAGCGGCTATTCCACAGGCCCCAACATATTATTCGCCATATGGCCAAAATAAAGAAAAGCTTGATGCACGAAAAAATCTAGTTCTGCTTCAAATGTTAAATAATAAATACATAACAAAAGAAGAATATGATTCCGCTACAAAAGAAGATGTTCACTTTTTGGAAAAAAGTAATACAGGAATTAGGGCGCCTCATTTTTCTCTTTATGTAAAAGATTATTTGGTAAAAAAATATGGAGAGGGTGTGGTTGATGAAGGAGGATTAAAAGTTATAACAACACTTAACTATAGTATGCAAGAAAAGGCTGAAAAAGTTATCTCTAACTTTGCACCTACTCTTGAAAAATCATTTAATGCAAGCAATACAGCAATGATAGCTATAGACCCAAAAACTGGTGATATTCTAACAATGGTGGGTTCTAGAAATTATTTTGAGAAAGGATATGGAAATTTCAATATAACAACAGCATACAGACAACCTGGTTCTACATTTAAACCTTTTGTTTATGCAACAGCATTTATGAAAGGATATACTCCAGAAACAGTTCTTTTTGATGTTAAAACAGAATTTTCTTCACGATGCACACCAGAAGGTAAACCAAAAAATCCAAGTGATGATATAAAAGTCTGTTACTCTCCTGATAATTACGATGATATTTTTGAAGGCCCTGAAACAATACGAAAAGCTCTTGCTCACTCTAGAAACATACCAGCAGTAAAAACCTTATATTTAGCAGGAATTGATGATTCAATAAAAACAGCTGAGGCTATGGGAATAACAAGTTTAACAGATCCTGATAGATATGGTTTGACTCTAGTTCTAGGAGGCGGGGAGGTATCTCTACTAGAGCTTACGAGTGCTTATGGAGTATTTGCTAATGATGGTCTCCGCAACCCATACCGCTCGATTTTGAAGGTTGAGGATAGTAAAGGGAATGTTTTAGAAGAAGCTGGTTTTACTCAAACCCAAGCTATACCTGTTCAAACCGCTAGACAAATTAATGATATATTATCTGACCCAGAAGTAAGGCTTAGTACAATAACAAGCTCTGTAGAAAATCTTCACAGACAAGTCGCCACAAAAACAGGAACAACAAACGATTTTCGTGATGTTTGGATAGAGGGTTATACACCAAACATAGTTGTTGGTGCGTGGGCTGGAAAAAATGATAATTCTGCAATGGATAAAAAGGTTGCTGGCCTCATAATAACTCCTGTATGGGGAGCTTTTATGGCTGAAATAAATAATGATTTAGTTAAAGAAAGTTTCAAGAAACCAGAGCCACCATCAAATGATTTAAAACCTGTATTAAAAAGTATATGGAAAGGTGGGGTGGCATATCAAACAGACTCTGTTTCTGGTAAGTTGGCAACTGAGCTAACACCTGATGAAACAAGGAGGGATATTGTTTTACCAAGTGTTCACACAATACTGCACTGGATAGACAAAAAAGATATAAATGGAGAAATACCAAAAAACCCAAATGATGATTCGCAATACGAAAACTGGGAATATGGTGTAAGAAAATGGTTTGATAATTGGAAATTAACTAATCCTTCTTTTGTTGAAAATGTGAGTGTTGCTATCCCAACAACGGTGGATGATATTCATACTATAGAAAATATACCAAAAGTAACACTTACCCTTCCAAAACAAGATACTCCTTTTGAAAATAATATAAGGATTTCTCTATCTGTGTCCATAGTTGGTAAATTCCCAATAAAAAAATCTGAATTATACATAAATGATAAGTTTATTTCTTCAAATGAACAAAATCCAAAACTATTAAGCTTTACACCACAAGATATTGAAGGAATTGAAAGAAATAATATAATAAAAGTTATAGTATACGATTCTGTTTATAATAGTGGTGAAGCTACTATTGATTTTAGTGTAAATAAATAAATTATTTAATATCTACAATTTTTATATTTGTTTCTTTTAGTATTTGTTCTAATATTTTACTTTTTTTAAGAAAAATCTCACTCTTAAGACCTTGACTACCTTTTATAGAAATAATACTGTTTTTTATAGTTATATCTTTTATATCTATATTTTGCTTCGTGAATTTATAAATAATTACACACAAAGTCTCTCTTTTTTTAAGTTCTTTAACAGCTACGCTCCTAAATTTATCAAAAAATTTAGATATTTCTTTCATAAAAAGGCTTTTATCTATTCATCGGCATTACTATGTATCTAAAAGAGGTATCTGACACTGGGGTGATTATAACTGGCTTATTTAAGCCATTAAATACAAGACTAACGCTATCAGAGTCTATAGACTGGAAGCAATCTACTATGTATTTATAATTAAAATTTATTTCTATAAACTCCCCTGTTATAGCTGAGTCTAGAATAGTGGTGTTCTCCCCAACATCGTTGTTTTTGGTTTTTATTTGACACTTTTTTGCTGGTGGATCTATTTTTATATTTATTTGATTAAATTTATCAGAAAAAACATTGGAGAGTTTGAGGGTGTTTATAAAATCTTGTTTTAAAACAATAACCTCGGTTGTAACGATTTTAGGTATTATTTGTTTATAATCAGGAAATGTTCCATCTATTACCCTAGATATGAGGTATATTCCTTTATAACTAAAAGATACTTGGTTTTTATCTAGATTAATTTCTATATCATCGTTTATTGACTCTAAAACCTTTATAATATCAGGAATATTCTTATATGGGAGTAAAATCTGCCCAAAATCTTTTGTTTTTTTAATTTTTATCTTTTTCTCAGCTAATCTAAAGGAATCTGTAGCAACAAACACTACAAAATCGTTTTCGCAGTAAATATAAACACTTGAAAGTTCTGGTTTTATACTAGAAACCGAAGAACTATACCAAACAGACCTCAATCCTTTAACAAAGTCTGTTGAATTCAAAGAAAAAGAATTTTCCTGGGCGACTCTTGGGATACTTGGAAAGTCTTCATGTGATTGTATTTTTATTAGCCCAGAATTGCGTGTAGTGTTTACTTTTAGGTTACCTTGAGTAGTTTCTAGTATAACCCCTTTTTCATCGCTCACAGCGTTTATTAAGAAGGAATTTATAGTACTACTTGGTACAGCAACAATACCCTCTTTAATTGTCTTTACTGGAATATTTATTTCTATTCCTAAATCGAGATTAGTAGCCTTTATAGTCAATTGGTTTTTTATAGTAGCATCAAAAAGCAAACAACTAAGAACAGGGAGTGTTGTGTGTTTATTTGAAATATGGTCTGCAAACCCTACTGCCCATTTTAATTTTTCTTGTACACATTCTATGTTCATAAGTTTCTTTTTTAATAAATAAATAATTATTATTACTATTAGTGCTGTGGATATATGGATAACTCTATTATATCATTATTTTAAGCGTTATTTTTCTAAACAAAACTGTTAATAATTATTTGATACTTTTTGATTACCTTATCTTTTTTAAAATTTAACTTATTTTTATAAAAGATATTCACAAAAACTTTATACTTATCCACATTCGTGGACAGCTCCGTTTCACAGGTTGTCCACAACTTACCTACATCATTGCCCTGATCTGACTTATCTCTTCCATCAGAGATGCGTCGGTTTTTAAATCTTCTTTTATTTTATTACAGGAATGAATAACTGTTGTATGGTCTCGACCACCCATCTTATCCCCTATTGAGGGGAAAGAAACATTGAAATCCTCACGGAGAATATACATAATAACTTGTCTAGGTTTAACCACTTCTTTTTTTCTAGTTTTATCAAAAACACTATCTTCACTTATATTATAAAAATTAGCTATTAATTTCATAACATCCTTAATAGATATATTTTTCTTTGGTTTTGTATTATTTTTTATAAGGTTTTTTATCTCAAGTAATGAAAGAGGACGGTTTTTTAGCTGAGTTTGGCAGACAATTACATTTACAATACCCTCAAGCTCTCTTACATTACTATCAACACTTACAGCAAGGAAATCCAATACATCTGGCCTTAAATCTATATTATTTAATAGACTCTTTGCTTTTATTATAGCAATCCTTGATTCATGGTCTGGAGCTGGAATATCAATAATCATTCCTTGGTTGAACCTAGACTTAAGTCTATCCTCTAATCCAGGGATAAAGTTTGGGTGTTTATCAGATGAAAAGACTAGTTGGCGGTTTGTTTGGTAGAAAGTTTCAAAAAGATGAAACAATTCCTCTTGAAACTTTTCTTTATTTGCGAAAAATTGAATATCATCCATGATAATAACATCATACTTCCTATATTTATCCTTAAATTTTTGTGTAGTGTTTGTTTGAAGAGATGAAAAATACTCAGAACCAAACCTTTCTGATGTGAGATAGAAAACCTTTTTTTGTGGATAGTCTTTTTTTATATGATTTCCAATTGCTTGTATCAAATGAGTTTTTCCATGACCGGTATTGCCGTATACAAATAATGGATTGTAGGTTGAACCTGGGTTTTTTATTACAGATTTTGAAGCTGCATGAGCCAATTCGTTAAAAGGGCCTACAATAAAAGTATCAAAGATATATCTAGGATTAAGGTTATCCTCTTTATTTATATAAAAATCATGAAGTGGCATCGAAATAGTAGGGCTAGCCTGCGGGGGTTTTTTCTCAACTTCTTTCTTTTTTTCTGAATCCTTTACGATGGTATACTCTAGACCCCTCACCTGTTCATTTAGACTTCTTAGTGTTTTTAAGATAACACCGTGAAATTTTTTGTATAACCATTCTTGAATAAAAGAATTGGGGACACCGAGATATATTACTCCCTCTTCACTCTTAATTATGTATGTACCATTGAACCAAGTTGAAAAATTTGCTTCTGACACAGCAAGTTCTATATTAATAAGTGCTTTTTCCCATAACTCAGTGTGATTATTCATGTGACAAGTATATACTTGTTTTAAAAAGATAGAACTTGCGGAAAGTTAGTAAACCTGTTGATAAGTTGTGGATTATAATATATACTACTTTTACTATGTCATTTACATACAAACCAAAGAAAAGAAAAAGAGCAAAGTCACACGGCTTCCTTGTTAGATCAAAGACACCAGGAGGACGTAGGGTTTTGAAGAGACGCCGAACAAAGGGACGAAAAAAGGTAGCTATTTAGTATTATCGGTATATCTTTTATATGTTGCCAAAGTCAAAAAGACTATCAACTAAAGCGTTTAGTGAAGTAATAAAAAAAGGACAATCATTTCATAGTCCTTTTTTTATTATTAGACTATCTAAAACAGATAAAACGAGCCTTTTTGCAGTTTCTGTGCCAAAGAAGGTGGCAAAGTTAGCTGTTTCAAGAAATAGAATACGAAGACAAGTATATTCTATTCTTAGCTCATTAAAATTAAGAATGAAGCCAGAATCTAGTATTATAATAATAATGAAAACAGGTTCAGATAAACTATCCTTTAAAGACCTAGGGGCAGAAATAGAAAAAATCTTTGTTAAATTGTCACTTTTGAAGTAAAATACCCATATGATCTCATATTTATACCACCTTATCGTCTTTAACCCACTTTATAATGGGCTTATTTTTTTATTTGTCACTATACCGTGGATTGATGCCGGTTTTGCTGTTATTATCTTTACTTTCATTGTACGCCTCATACTCTTTCCCCTCTCAAAGAAATCTATAGTAACGCAGGTTAGAATGAAGGAAATAGAGCCAGAACTCAATAGACTCAAACAGACAGTTACAGATAAACAAAAACAAGCCCTGATGGTAATGGATTTATATAAGAAAAAAGGAGTAAATCCATTTTCTAGCTTTTTTTTATTGTTTTTACAACTTCCGATTATTTGGGCTCTGTATCATATTTTTGTAAGTTCTGGTTTACCTGTTGTAGACAAGTCGCTACTCTATAGTTTTGTGAATATACCACTCATTAATATGAGTTTTTTGGGTATTTTTGATATAAGCCATAGAAGTATTTTCTTATCAATTTTGGCCGCAATTGGACAATTTCTCCAGCTTCACTTTTCGTTTTCTTCCAACCCTGCACCAACAGACACATCTAATCCTACAATGAATAGCGCTGCAGATATGATGAAAAATATGAAATACATATTTCCAGTTATGATTTTCTTTATTTCCTATAAAGTATCTGCTGTTGTTGCTATATACCTAACTGTTAGTAGTTTATTTACTTTAGGACAAGAGCTAGTAGTTAGAAGACACTTGAAAATGCATAAACCCCTATAGTTTCTATAGTTTTATTGGTTTAGATCTAGAGCCCAAAGGGTTAAATCTCTTTTATTAATGAAGTATAAAGTATTCTCTCTAGGATCAAGAGTGAGTTCTGTTGCGTCTATCAATTTCTTTGATAGGTCTATAAGATTTGCTACTAGGTGCACTTCTCCAGTTATTGTATTTAGATACCAGATTTGATCTACAAAAGAGACATTACCCTTATACCAATCATCAGGATATATTGCTTCTGGTATATCTGTTGGGACAGCACAATAAACTTCGTTTTTTCGCATAGTACTCCATACACATTTTTCTGATAAGGTTTTAAATATTACTCCTTGAGATGTATTATCCTTCAGGTTTCTTATTGAGGTTGTAAAGTTATTATTAGTTCTTGCTGAATATATTATTTTTGAAAGGTCAGCACTTATTTTTCCAGTTAATCCTTTTATTCCACCTATTATATTTTTCATTTCGCCACTCTTTGTGTCTATAGTATAAATAAAACCAGAGGATAAAGCAGAAGCTTTTGTATTTACAGATACAATATTTGCTTCAGGCCAATCAATAGTTACCTGTGTTAGTGGTGTATCGGCTATTTTTACTTTATTTTTTTCATCAAAAGAAGATATATATCCAATTCCCCTATCCCCCTCTATATTCCATGTAAAAATCTTATCCCCTTTTGGAGAAACCGCGACCTGGTTGATATCACCAGATAAATATTTTCCTTTTAATTCAAATGTAGTTTCTGAAGTGCTACTACCTGTTCTACGAAGTTCTGCAAAGAAGTTTGTGATGTTATCCGTTTCGTCTTTAATATAACGAATAAAGAAGGCAGTGCCATATTTATTGCTATAAGCTTCATATATCTTTGGAAGAATGGTATTTGATATTTTCTTTATTTCCACTGTTAGGTTATTGGCCTCAAATACATGGCCAGTTCCCCTTTCTATAAATCTAACAATAGAGGCTTCTGGTGATGAGCTGGCTGACATTCCCGCTATCGGTGTTGTGCTTATCTGGCGAAGCTTCGGTAGGCTAAAAGATGTATCGGTGTTTTCTGGTGTAGTCGTTGCTTCTGTGACAGGTTCTGTGATTTTTGGAGGTGGTGTAGGGGCTGTGTCTTTATTAAAAGGAGAAAAGCCTTCGGTCTTTGTTGGGTCAATCTTCGTTGTGGGTAGTTTTGCTGGGTTTAATATATAAAAGTACCAGTAATATGCCCCACCAGCTATGGCGATGAGTATAATGGCTAGAATTATATATAAGATCTTTTTCATTTAGG
>CALRCS010000019.1 GCA_943354625.1 Candidatus Nomurabacteria bacterium
AGAAACTTAAAGAATATTTACTCTTTTACAATACCAAGAGAGTACACTGCGCTTTCAAGAACAAATTGACCCCACTTGAAGTATTAACTAGATCAGATTACTATATATCTAAATTACCAGCAGAGTGCAGAAATGGGTGGGGTTATTCATAATATTGTGATGAGTCTATTATTAAGTTATAATTTAAAAGATGAATAAACTTTATAAAGTATTTTTTTTGGTCTTTTCATGCTGTAATTATATTTTGTATTTCGGGTAATTTTATCTTTCCTGGTACAGGTGATTTACAAGGATTACTTTATGCTATGATCCTTCTCTATATCGGAGCGCCTTTATGGATTTTATTTTTTGTGTTATCTGTAGTTTTTTTAATAAAAAAGAAATTTGGTCCATCAGAGAAGAGACTTTTTATAATCTTCTGCATTTCAAATTTAGTTGTTATTTTTTTACCTTTTCTGTTAGCTATTTCCCTTAATTTTTTTAAACCATAAATCAGTTTTTTATTAACTTTTTGTTTTTCTAGATAATCTGCTATACTCATCTCATGAATCCAGAAGAAAGATCTTTGCTTGAGAGGACATATAAGATGGTTGAGGAGAATAATACTATTCTTCGGTCAATTCGTCGTGCGACAAGATTCAGTCTGGTATTTAAAAGTATATATTGGTTCATTATCATAGGACTTTCAATTGGTGCTTTTTATTACATTCAGCCGTATGTTAATTTTATGATGGGTGCCTTGAATATTGGAGATAAAACGAATGGTGCAAAGAGTGTTCAAGGTAATGTATCTCAGAGTTATGTCGAAACATTGCAGGATTTATTGAAATAACTTTAATAACAACAATTATTTAAAAGAAAAAGCAATTTCATTGAGACTACAGGGGCAAAGTTACAATGAAATTAATAAGATTATAAAAGTACCGAAATCAACTCTTTCGGGATGGTTAAAGGATGTATCTTTATCTCTAGAACATAAATTAAGATTACATAAAAAACTTGGTTTTAATTTTATTAAGAGAAATAAGGAACAGACCATTCACGCACAAAAAAGAGCAAAAGATGGACGCGAAGAAGGTAAAAAAGAGATAAAAGACTTATCAGATGAAGATTTATGCATTATTGGAGCCGCGCTTTATTGGGCAGAAGGGTATAAAAGATTACAGGTTAGAAATGGTAGAGAAATTACAGGACATATTATTGGTTTTACTAATTCTGATCCAGAAATGGTTGCCACTTTTATTTTGTTTTTAAATAGAATAATAAATATTCCTAAGGAAAAGATTTTTATAGAAATGCGCCTATTTAAGCATAATGATCCAGAAGAAGCGATTGAATATTGGATGAAAGTTACACATTTATCAAGATTACAATTTAAAAAACCATCATATCCAGTAAGTAGTGCAAGTAAAGGTAAAAGACCTAAAAATCGCTTGCCTTATGGCACTGTTAGGGTTATAGTTTCTAGTACAAAACTTTTCCATAGAGTTTTGGGTTTGATTGATGGATTAAAAGAAAAACTTGCTTCAATGACTGTTTGTTAATTGCCGAGGTAGCTCAGTGGTAGAGCATTCCGCTGAAGACGGAGGGGTCACCGGTCCAATCCCGGTCCTCGGCACTAGGATAGCACAAAGCGTTGTGTCTTTACGACTCTACTCTATTTTATTTGATTGTGCGCTTGTTTCTTAATTTAGTATGGAAAAACAGCGAGAGGAGTAAATTAGACCTTTACGAAACAGTTAATCTATGTATTATTACCATTAGGTATGAGGCTCTTTGAGAATCTTACTTAGTCGTGGCAGGACCTTTTAGGTCAGGCTAATACGACGAATCTCAACAATAAAATAGAAAGGACTGACCATGTCATCAAACATGCTCGGTATCGCTCCAGAGGATATCTGTGGACCGATGATAGATCTGTTGCAAAAGTTCAAAGGACCAAATCGTGAAATTTGGCTAAAGGAATTCAAAAGCTTCCTTCGGAAGGAGAAGAACTGGTCAACGGTTGTAAAAGTTGATCGCACTCAACCATTCTTACCAAAAGTGATTATGGATAATATTGGAAGCTGTGGTCCCAAAGAAGCACTACTCCTTCATCCAGAGTACGAAAATTTCGGGCCAACGGAATTTAATATGTCCGAGATTTCTTTTTTGATATCAACTCCAAAACCCGAAGAAGAAAAAAAAGGCAACAAACTCTACACGCTAAACTTCGGTGGTGAGCGCTGTTACGTGGCCTTGGGGGGATTGTACGAATACCTCACTAATCATCCTCTCTTCATTAAAAATAATAGCTTGGGTCTTCGCGATGCTGAGGCAATGATAAAATGTTTTGAGTACATACCTTCGAAGCTGAAGTCATTAGAGCGTTTACCTCTTTGGAAGGGTGTGGCGAGACGTGTAAGTGATGGAGGATTATATCTGCCATACTTGATTCTTAGAGGTGATGAAGGGAATATCTACTGGAGATCTCTGTCTTTGGGTGAGCCTGCACAAGAACTTGGTCATTTGATACCATGTTATCCAAAAACAAAAGAGGAGGTTCTATAACCCGATTGGATCCTAGTTAAGCCCGGCAGAAATTCTATACCGAGCGAATGTGGTTGAACCCTGCATGACCAGACGAGAAATTCTCGTTTCTTGTAATGCCTCGATAAATTAAGACGGTCATTAAATTTCAAAGCGCCTGACCAGCGTTTTTTTTACTATTTTTACTTTTTCAAAAGATGGAACGGAGTCTTACAATTCCACAGAAATAATATAAAAAGAAAGCTCCAAGCTTGAAGCTTGAAGCAGATCTTTGAAAGTGTACAATGACACACGGAACCATTGTACACGATACTTCTCAAACATAAGAGAAGCTGATCATACTATATAACATACATTATATTTCAATAATGTCAATAGTTATTTATCTTAGCTATGAGACTTTAGATCATCTTTACCTTTAATTTTGACTGTCTCTTTTTATCAAGTTTAGGGAGTTTAAGAATAAGTAAACCATGTTTCTCGATAGCCTCTGATTCATCCACGTCAATCTCTTCTGGAAGAGACACGGTTCTAGAGAAAGAACCCCAATAAAGTTCACGCATAAAATAGTCATCATCACGGGCGGTTTTTTCTTCCTCCCTTTTTCCTTTTATAGTTATCAAATCTCTAGTGATAGAAATATCAAGATCTTCTGGGCGAACTCCAGCTATCATTGCTTTTATAACAATCATTTCCGCAGTTTGGTATACATCAACAGTAAGTTCTCCATCTTTTTCCTCACCTTCCTCCCATGCAGTTACACCCTTTGCATTTTCTTTTTCCTCTTTGGAATCAGAAGTATCATCATCCATTCGAACTGTTCCTGTAATTCTCTCAAAAAATGATTTCTTTTCTTTTGCCATATTTGTAATGTGCTAACTATTATTAATAAATTATATTTAAATACTTTTTTCTTTAATTCCTTTGATTTCCTCAAAGAGAATGATTAGAATCACGACCGATATCCATACCCAGCTAAAAACTTTAAGTGTATTCGTTACCGTTTCATTAATTATAAACAAATTAAAGCTAGCATGCAATGCTATAGCGAGGATAACTCCAATAATAAGTAAGACAGCTTTTATAAAAGCATTTTTATAGAATGAAATACCAATCATAAAACCAATAATAGCTGAACTAACTGTGTGTACAAGTGTGGCACCTATAAATCGCATATTTCCAGTTATTATACCTCTTGTAATATCTCCAGAATGAAATGGGGAAAGAATAAAAAGTGTATTTTCAAGCGCCGCAAAACCAAGAGCAACAGTAATACAATAGATCATAGCATCGATCGGTTCATCCATATATTTTGAATTAAGAGCAACTATTGCAACTGCAATGAATTTACAGATTTCTTCAATAGTTGCCCAAGCTATATATCTATATGTCTGGTTATTTATAATATCTGATGCATATTTTTCCATAATAACAGCCAAAACAACAATAACCATTCCAGAAAGAAAAGATGCAGCGATCATGGTTCTTGGTTCTGGGTGCAAATTATCCTCTCTAAGCCAAAATGATAACCAGAGTAGAGCAGGGAGTACACCAACAAGAAGTGAATATACAATTATCATTCAAATATTATAACATTAATAAACGATAAAATAGGGGAGATTTTATTTGACTATCCATATGAGTTATGATAGGGTTTTTATGTATGATGGCTCTTTGAAGAAGAAGAGTTAAGTTGGTAAATCTAAGAGGAAAGGAAGAAAAAATGAAAAGAAGTAAGAAGTGGTTTAATAGCGTAGCCATGTTGGCTATGCTTATCGGTTTCAACGCGACATCGAACGCAGAGATCAATGTGGTCATTGCGGGAGACACAACTGGAGAGGGAAACGGAAACGACGAAAGCGTAGTCCGTCGTGCGAGTTTGTTGGCAGATACTGCCTCAGACTATGTGATCAACATTGTGCCGTCAGCAGGACCGCCATTATTTGCGAGTTCATTCCCGCAGTATGCGGTAGCAGCCCTAACCAAGCTGTACAATACTGGTACATTGCCAGTTGGGATGTGGTCAGGCGCGGAAGATCCGCGAATGCTGACCTATTTTTCCCCTGACGACCTTATGGTTTCGCCAGTACTTCCGTTTTGGGAACGCACATTTTCTCCCAATGCTCCGAATCAAAACGAGCGTGGGAGGACGATTGTGGTTTGGATCATGGTATCCAAACCCGGAGGGAAGGTTTCCCTTGACCAAGTTAATGTGCATCTTAGGAGTTCTGAGGGTACCTTAAACAAGGACACGTCCTTCGGCGGTCGGGCATACTCCCAGTATGCTTGGGGTATCGACAAAAGCACGCAAACAATCATAAAGGCAGGGAACGCAGACACTGCGTATCCGATGGTTATGGTGGGTGACCTAATGAATTACTATGAGGTAAAGACCTCAGCCGACGTTAATGAAGTTATTACTTACATTGACCAATGGCAGAGGACAGGCGAGGGTTTCGACTTGGATTTCAATGTCCAAGTGGGTGGGTCAGTAGCCTCTAAGAGGCTTTACTTGACTCCTCCAGTGGTAGCAGACAATCACATCAAACTAGCAGTCACCGCCCAAGGCAACGGGCAAGTGACAGTAATGTTGGTGGGTTTGCCCGCAAATAGTACGCATCGTTTCAAAATCCAGACGACGTCACTAGGCGGGGCGTTCCAAGATTTTCAGGATATAGGGTATGGGAATGTGGTTGTCCTGCCAAAAGGCAATCAATTCTTTGTCAGGTTAAGGCCTTGATCGTAGACATGATTAGGTCACACGGGGCTCCTCAAAGGGGCCCCTTCTTCGTAAATCAAATAAAATTATTAATTAAAACATTATGAAATATACAAAAATAAGCATTTCGATGGTTTTTGCACTTTTCTTTGCTTATGCATTAATGGTTTCACCCGCACTTGCATTGACAGTTGGTGGAGGTAATTCTAGCCTTACAACAGGTAGCGGTGGTGATACATCTAGTTCAGTAAATAATCCAGCAGTAGGAAATGGCGGAGATACATCGAGTCAAGGAAAAAGTAATGCAGAAGATACTTCATCTCCAGCAAAAAGTAATGGAGGTGATACTTCATCACCTGCAGTAGGAAATAGTGAGGATACATCAAGTCCAGCAGTAGCAGGTGCTGGAGATACCTCATCTCCGGCGGTAGGAAAAGGTGGAGACACTTCATCTCCAGCGGTAGCAAGTGGAGGTGATACATCAGCTCCAGCAGTAGATAATAATTCTGCAAAACCTAACTTAATACCAGCTATACCAGTAGTTGCTGGTGCTAGTACTGGAGTTTCTGGTCAGTTTTATATCGGAGGTATAGTGACGGTTAGTTCAACAGTTGTAAATAGTGAGAACATAGCTTCACAAAGCACCGAGGTAGTAATCCAATCATCTACGGATGGAATAAACTTCGTGGATTTATATGTCGGTCAGATTCCATCTTTAACAAATAACTTGTCCTATAAAGTTACGGGACATCCACAGATAATTAGTGAGGGAACTTATTACTATCGTACTATTGTAGATAGGAATAACGTAGTTTCAGAATCAAATGAAAATGACAATATTTCTAGTATTACAGAAGTTCATTTTGTAACTAGACATACAACAGATAATTCAAATTCTACAACTACACCTCCAGTTGTAAGTGGTGGTGACACTTCAGTTCCTAGTACTCCTTCAACTCCTGCAGGAAGTACAGGAGGTGGTAGTGGTTATGTTGGTGGAGGAGGTGGCGGCGGTAGAATAAGTGGTGGTTCATCAAGTATTCTTCCTTTCGTTGCTATTGCAAATACTCCGAACTGTTCATATCTAACTACATTCATGAAATTCGGTGCAGATAATGATTCTTCAGAAGTTACAAAGCTTCAGACTTTCTTAAAAAACTATGAAAATATTGAAGTAGATATTAATGGAACTTTTGATCAGAAGACATTTGATGCCGTAAAGATATTTCAAGCAAAGTATGTTGAAGATATTATGGCTCCATGGGGAGTAAGTACTCCTACAGGTCAAGTATACTTCACAACAAAAAAGAAGATCAATGAAATTGTTTGTAAATCTATTCAGGTTTTGACCTCAGAACAAATAAGTATTATTGATGCATATAAAACTGGTATTCAGAATGGAACTATCGGTTCAGATACAAATTCATCTGTAAATATTGATATAAATAATGCAACAAGTACTAATAGTGTTGATGTCGGTTTAGAAAAAGATAATTCTCAAATTGCATCTATAGCTGAAACGTCAATCCTTTCTAAGGTGTGGGGATTCATCAAATGGTTATTCGGATATTAAAGGGATAAATTACCGTTTGCTCTGAAATCATCAATAAGACCCTCGTAATCACTCGGGGGTTTTATTGTGCCTGCTAGAGCTATCATTAGAGCATTATCCCCAGAAAGACCAGATACGGGCAAATAAAGGGGTATAGAGTACTCTTTTGCTAGTATTTTGAAAGCTTTGCGTATGTGTGTATTTGCTATAACTCCACCACCAATTATTAGAGTTCTTACCTCATTATCTTCTAGGGCTAATTTTGTTTTAGAGATCAAAACCTCGGTAACTGAGTTTTCAAATTCTCTAGCTATATCTCTTATTTGGTCTTTTGAAATATTATCTATCTTTTTTAAAGTATAAAGGACTGCGGTTTTTAATCCTGAAAATGAGAAATTTAGATCCTATGAGTGTATCATTGGACGAGGTAAAATAATTTCATTTTTAACATTTTCTATTCTTGCTTCTTCCGCTAGCTTTGAGATTTCTGGTCCACCAGGGTATGGAAGATTTAACATGCGCGCAACTTTATCAAAAGCTTCGCCAATAGCATCATCTACAGTCGCACCAAGTATTTTATATTTTCCAAAACTTTCTATGTATACTATTTCAGTATGACCGCCACTTATAAGTACACAAAGAGCAGGGAATTCTGGTGCTTTTAATTCTTTAAATTCTTTTGAAATATCAGTTACTAGAGAAGCGACTACGTGACCCTCCATGTGATTTATTGGTATTACTGGTATTTCCAATTTTTTTCCTAATTCTTTTGCAAAAAGAATTCCAGTCCAAAGTGCTGGTTCAAGCCCAGGCCCATTTGTGACAGCTATTCTGTCGATTTGATTCTCAGATATACCAGATTCTTTTATTATTTTTTCATATAAAATTGGGAGGTTTTTAATATGTTCTCTTTTAGCAAGCATAGGAAATACACCACCATATTCTCTGTGGAGATCTATTTGAGAATGTACTATATTACCCAAGACTCTGTATTTAGAATCTATTATTTCAAGTATACATAATGCTGTTTCGTCACAGCTTGTTTCTATTCCTAGGGTTATCATTTTTTTATTTTTTTTCTAGTGCGCGATACAGGATTCGAACCTGTGACCCTCCCCACGTCAAGGGGATGCTCTACCAACTGAGCTAACCGCGCGAATTTTATTTACACATAAAATACTTTAGCAGAAATTTGACTAAATCAAAAGGATTTTAGGTAGTTGATTTATTTTGAATTATGTGTTATAAGTAGTAGTATTGAACTTTGACAAAAACACCTAAATTGAAAGGTAAATATGGAAGAGAAGAATGAGAAAGTCAAGAAGAACAGAAAAGAACTGATTCTATCTGCACAGAAGTATGTATGGAAAATTACTAAGCAATTACACGCCAAGTACTTCATATACACTGGTTTTTTGCTTACGGGACAGTTATTGGGTATAGCACTCAGTCTGATTGTAGGTAAAGGCGTTGATGTGATAACAGGCAAGGAGACACATTTTACCATTAGTGGAATTATGTGGATTATTGTTGGTTTGTCAGTGACTCGTTGTCTCAATTCTATATTTGAGGCAATGTATAATATTAAATACATAGCTTATGATGTCGGTGGATATATTGACCGATACATGATCGATAAACTCTTTAATTTTTCTCCAGGTCAAACGACAAAAGAGAACACGGGATTGAAAATGGATACCTTGCAAAAGGGAGCCTCAGCAATTAGTGAACTTATGAATCTTTTGACGGGGAATATTATACCTACCATATTTCAACTTATATTTACGCTCTCACTTTTGCTTTATATTAATTGGCAAGTAGCTGGAATTGTTATAATTTCGATTTCTTGCTTTATTATTGTAAGTATAAAAGTGAATAATAGATATATTGAGAGTATTCGTCGAGTCCGGAAAATTGAATCCGACATGGAGACAAAATTCTGGGAGATAATAAAGCACTTAAGGCTTGTTATTGTTATGGCAACGCAAGAAAAAACTCGTGCAGATTATCTAAGGCGTCAGGAAAAAGCTTTTTCTGAGGGGAAGGGTGTCTGGTCATCATATAATATGGCCGCAGGACTTTTAAGAAATTTGCCGTTCCAATATCTTGTTTATGGACCACTTTTCTTCTTTGTCTTCTATTTAGCACAAAAGAATGCAATTACAATCGGCGATGTCGCTGTTATTATTGCTCAAATTGGAGCGATTTACACAAACGTGAACAATGTTGGCACTATGCAACGTCAACTATTACGTCACAGTGTAAATGTCAATCGTTTGAAGGATTTGGTTGAGCAAGAGCCTGAGTGTGTTGACACTGAAGATGCTATTGAGCTTGAAAATCTGAGAGGAGATATAGAGTTTAATAATGTCACATTTACCTACGGTAAAGGAACACTTGCTGCAATTGAGGATATTTCCTTCAAGATTAAAAGGGGTGAGACAATTGCATTTGTTGGTCAATCGGGAAGCGGAAAGAGTACTATTGCTTCGCTTCTCCTGCGATCTCATATACCCCAGTCTGGTGAGATCACTGTTGACGGTCTTCCTCTAAATGATATTGCCATCAATTCATTTCGAAAGAGAGTCGCTCTTGTTTCCCAACAAATCCAACTTTGGGACGGGAGTGTACGAGAAAATATTCAGTATGGGGTTCAATCAGAACTGGATCCTGAGGAGTTAGATGGTGTAATCCAATCCGCTAGAATCAATGAATTTTTTGATCGACTTGGTGAAAAGGGACTCGATGCCCAAATTGGTGACAATGGTATTCAGCTCTCAGGAGGGCAGTGCCAAAGAATCGCAATTGCACGAGTTCTAGCGCGTGACCCAGCTCTTCTTATTCTTGATGAAGCGACAAGTGCTCTAGATTATAAGACTGAAGCAGAAGTTTTTGATGCTATGAGTAAAGCATTGATTGGTCGTACTGGTATCCTGATTGCTCATAGATTAGGAACTGTCAAAAATGCAAACAGAATAATTGTACTGGATAAAGGAAAAATTGTTGGGGAAGGATCCTACAAGGAACTTATCGAAAATAATTCCCATTTCCAGAAACTTATCGGTTCGGAAATCAAGTAATGAATTGGTAGGTACAAAGCATAGCAGGCTTCCGAGCCTGCTTTTTCTTGCCATTTTTCATAAAAATGTTAGTATTTTAATTACGTTATATGGCCCCATCGTCTAACGGCTAGGACATCACGTTTTCAATGTGAGAACCAGGGTTCGATTCCCTGTGGGGTCACACGACCAAAAAGTACTGAATTTTTTTAGACACCATATTTGTCGTTCAGAACTACACTATTAAACATGTTATTTTTTTGTTAAAATCTAAGAATGAAAAAAGTTTATATTATACACGGATATACAGGATACCCAGATAAAAATTGGTTTCCGTGGTTAAAATCCGAATTGGAAAAACTTGGTGCAGAGGTAAAAGTTTTGGCCATGCCTCATACAGAAGCTCCTCAGTATTCTGAATGGTTACCATATATTAAATCTAAGGTAATAAATCCAGATGAAAATACTTATTTTGTTGGACACAGTTTGGGCTGTATAACGATATTGCAATATCTAAATAATCTTGAACAAGGAATAAAAGTCGGAGGAGTAGTGCTTGTGGCTGGATTTTCTACACCAATTCACTTTACAGAACTAAATAGTTTTTTTGATGTACCTCTTAATGAAGATAAAATAAAAAATAATACAAATAAAATCGTTGCGATTAACTCTTACAATGACCCTCACGTACCTTATTGGCAAGCTGAAGAACTTGAAAAGCGTTTTGGTGCTGAATTGGTAAAAGTTCACAATGGGCAACATTTAAATGAAAAAGCAGGATATAAAGAAATACCTTTGGTCCTAGAGAAACTTAAGAAGGTGATGGGTCTGTAAAATATTAGCTTGTGAATGTTGTGAACTTTAAGGGTATATAAAACTATTGAGTTCTTGGATGCTAAGTTCTAGCTCGTTTTGGTAAGTCAAAAGTCCCAAAAACCACACAGTGAGGTCACCAACAAATCCATCTATTCTGGTATACTTACACTATGAATAAATGGTTTTTTATTTTAATAATTTTCGCAGTTTCTTTTGAAGTTCTTGCCGATATTCTTTTTAAATATTGGGCTTTAAGCACACGAAGTATTTTTTTATGGGGTGGTGTTGGATTATATATGATAGGAACAGTTATTTGGGCATATTCATTAAAATTTGAATATTTATCA
>CALRCS010000020.1 GCA_943354625.1 Candidatus Nomurabacteria bacterium
AGATTTGGTACTGCAGTTGGAAGAACACTAGGCTCCTTTCTTGTGCCATCGTAGTTTGGTCTGAAATCCACAGTATCTTTTTCAATATCTCTCAAAAGCTCTGCAGCGGTTCTAGACATTCGAGCTTCTGTATATCGCATAGCAGCCGCAGAGTCACCGTCAATATTTCCGAAGTTTCCTTGACCTTGAATAAGCTGATATCTCATCTTAAAGTCCTGTGCCATTCCTACCATAGAGTCATAAACAGCAACGTCTCCGTGTGGGTGATAGTTTCCTAGTACGTCTCCAACTACCACAGCTGACTTTCGAAACTTTGCGGAAGCAGTAAGACCTTTTTCATGCATAGCATAAAGGATTCTTCTATGAACTGGTTTTAGTCCGTCACGAACATCTGGTAAGGCACGATCAGTAATAACTGACATAGCATAATCAAGAAAAGACTCACGCATTTCTGTGGTGATATTTCTAGCAACAATACCTAGTGCGGGATCACGTGTTTCGGGTGTAGATGGGATTTCTGTTTCTTTTTTTGCCATATGTTTTGTGGATTTTTGATAATTTTATGGAGAAAGTATAGCAAAATAATGGGAAGTTGTCTTGCTTTTAATGGTATTGACATATACAAGAAAGTATGTAATGCTTGTTGAGTAGTACATTGAAAAAACCAATAAAAAAATGAAAGCATTGATCGCCGCTCTCGCACTCGCAACCGCATTCACCTACAACACAGCAGGGATTGGGGAGGATGCCCCCACGCTAAAGCACCACGAGGAAAATGTGATTTGCAAAACAAAAAACGGAAATCAACTGTTCAAGATTGAACGTCTATCGCCAAAGAAGATGACCTCGGCTGAGAAATTCCTCTTTGATGATGACAAAGTCAGTCTTACCCTCTACCTCGAGATCGGAGAGGGGGGATGATAAGAGGATGAGTTCTATTCATGAACCAGTAAAACTGGGATACTTATTCGATTTCAAATACCCCCCGGAGGGAAAAGAACTGAAGGTAGTGGCAGGTGTGCTGCACGTCACAAACCTGCCAGGAGAATACCTCCTGACAATCGTCGACAGCGACGGAAAGGTTCTTGAATCTCATAAATTTAAGATTCCGATGTCGAGCATGATTGCTCCTATCCTGAAAAACATCGAAGAGACTGAAAAGCTCCTAGATGGGTTTCAAAAACAAGTCGAAGCAATAACAACAAAAAGTACGCCAAAGTAGTGAAGGTGTCGCGACCGAACAAAAACTCGCCTCGATTCGTTCGGGGCGTTTTTCTTTTTCTAAATTTGATATAATAATCTCACTAGTGTCCTCACGGAGTACCCCTCTAGTTTTTATGCCATTTTGTAGTGGTGTATTTTACTAATTTAATTAAAACAATAAATGAATATTAATATAGCTCTCATCGATGGACAGAATTTGCATTTGGGTACTCGAGAAAATAATTGGTCAATAGATCAAAAACGCTTCAGGGTTTATTTATCAGAAAAATATAAAGTTACGGAAGCCTTTTATTTTATCGGATACATGTCAGAATCAGAGCAAAACCTGTATAGGAATCTTCAAAAAGCAGGATTCATTCTTCTATTTAAAGAGCACTCATCTACTCTTAGGGGAAACAAGAAGGGAAATGTTGACTCGGATATTATTTTTGAATTGATGAAAAAGATAGTTGAAAATGAAGTATTCGAAAAAGCTTATATTGTTTCTGGTGATGGTGATTATAAAAAGTTAGTAGATTATCTGATTAAAAAAGATAAATTTGGAAAGATGCTATTCCCCAACAAACAATTTTCATCTTCTTTATACCAGACGCTCGGCTCAGAGTTTTTTGATTATTTAGAAGATAAGTTCACAAAAGAAAAGATAAAATATGTCCATAAATGAAAAAGGCTCCTTAGGTATTTCTCCGTTCGGATCCTTCTTCGTATTGATACTCTATTAGTATATACCAAAGTAGAATGAATGCAAATCTTACCTCTTCCCTCCCGTAACCTCGATATTGTCTGCTGAATACTCTGTTTTATTTGATCCAAAAATCATACTTTTAACGTCATTATAAGCACCTATTGCCGCAGCAGTGAGTGACGATGCAGGAGTTTCTACAACGGCATTTCCATTTGCGTCTTTATCTGCAAGTACAGGAGAGGAATTTAGACTATATGATGCCATCCATCCAGCAAAAATTAAAAATGTAAAAGAAAATGAAACAAGAAAAGCAAAACGTCTTCGTACATGTTCTGGTTTTAATTTTAAATTTTCTATATAGTCAATCATATATTTGTTGATTCAATAACTATTATATCACCTTTTTTCCCTTCTAGGTCCTTCCTTTTTAGGGTAAGTTTTGATTCTGGTTGTGGATTTTCTCCTGCCTCTTTTAAGAAAACCTTCAATGCGTCCTTTGCACCAACATCACCATAATGCATTGGGATAATAATCTTTGGTTCAAGAGAAACAGCGAGTTTGTATGCTTTTGCTGGATCCAAGACTCCTTCACCTCCTATCGGAACAAAAAGGATATCAATCTCATCCAATGCTTCTATGGTTTCTGCTTTAAGTTCGGAATTGTTTATTGCGCCAAGGAAACAAATATTCATATTTTCTAGAGATACAGTATATATAGTATTTATTAGATCCTTACCGCTATACTTTGATTCAGAAGGTAAACCTTTTATGAAGACTTCCTTAACCTCATATTCACCAGGACCTGAGATGACAAAAGGTTTTTTATCTCCATGACTAACCTGATCGACTCCATTGAAATCCTCATGATGTGTAGTAGATAGAACAATATCAGCACCAAAACGACTTGGTTTTAATTTTGAATCTTTTGAAATAGGGTTAAAAGCAAGCGTGGTATCTCCAAACTGGACTTTAAAAAATTCACAACCAAAATATGTAATTATCATAATAATGGCATTATACCATAGTGATGTGTTATCGTTAATACATGCAAGAACATATATGGGAAAAGGAGTATAGTGATCCAAAACTGATCACTCTTAGTGATATACCTGCTAGTTGTATAAAGGATTTTGTACGATTTATGAGAAAAGAACAAAACCTAGAATTAGATAATTTAAATATCCTCGACCTTGGGTGTGGAAATGCTAAAAATAGCTTTTATATAGCTGAGCAGGGATTGAATAATAAAATTACTGGTGTAGAGATTTCAAAGACGGCTCTAAAATATGCATATGAATTAGTACCTGAGGGAAATTTTATAAAACAGAGTATTGGGACTGCTCTACCTCTTACTAATGAATCTTTTGATATTATTTTAGATGTCACTTCTTCAAATTCATTAAACGAAAGTGAAAGTGCAATTTATTTAAGAGAAATCACTCGGCTTTTGAAACCTAGTGGTTACTTTTTCCTTAGGGCGCTTTGTAAAGATGGGGATAAAAATGCACAAACTCTACTTAAGACAAATCCTGGTGTAGAAAAAGATACCTATATAATGCCAGAGATAGGTTTGACCGAGAGAGTTTTTTCGAAAGAGGATTTAATAGCCACGTATTCGTTTTTTGGCCAGCCTCTTTATCTAGATAAAGAAACTCACTATACAAAGTTTGGTGGGAGGTCTTATAAAAGAAACTTCTGGGTGGGGGTTTGGGAGAATAGCTAAATTGATAATAAGTATGATAAGTTATTATAATAAAAACTAAAATGACCAACATCGACAGAAATAAAATTATAAAGAAAATAGTTATATTATTTAAAAATAATGTAAAAGGTAAAAAACCAAATGTTTCTAAATCTGACATAAAACATGATGGTAAGCAAGGACACTGGCTAGAAAAACAGATGGGTATATCTCACAATGCAAGTAATAAACCAGACTTATATGGATTTGAAATGAAAAACCATACAAGAGGCAAAACTACCTTTGGTGACTGGTCTGCTGACTATTATATTTTTAAGGATGAGGATTATAAGATCTCTAGAAAAGATTTCTTGAAAGCTTTTGGATTACCAAATATTCTAAAAAATAATAGATATTCATGGTCTGGTCGATCATGTCCAAAAATAGGAAACTTTAATGCCTTTGGTAAAAATTAATAATAAACAAAGATAATAGTATTAGTACAATATATTCATACGAAAAAGATGGGAGACCGGGAAAAAGTGTGATAGTTCCTGATAGGTTTAAACTAGATAACTTAATTTTAGCAAAATGGAGCGCAGATTATCTTAAGAAACGAGTTGAAAGTAAATTTAATAATCAAGGATGGTTTAAATGTCTAATAAATGATAGTGGTGTGTATTCTGATATTGAATTTGGTGATCCAATTACATTTAAATTATGGATTAAAGGAGTAAAAGAAGGATTAATATTTTTTGATAGTGGGATGTATGATGGCAATACAAGAAACTACTCACAATGGAGAGCTAATAATAAATACTGGGAATCTTTAGTTACAGAGAGATACTAGTAGATAGTTTATAATCCTTATTACTTTTTAGGACTTTTGCTATACTATCTTTTTTGATTTTATTTACATCTACGCTCTTTATTTCAGAATTGTCAATATCCTTCATGTTCTTTAATGATTTCTCAATTTCTTTTGCCAAAGCAGTGATAACAGGAACTGCAACACTATTTCCAAACTGTTTATATGCTTGGCAATCACTTACAGAGATTTGAAATGAATCTGGAAAACCTTGTAATCTTGCCGCCTCTCTCGGTGTTAATTTTCTTGGATTATTTTTACCTTGATCAATCAAAATTTCAGAACCATCTTTATAATAACGTGCTGATATCGTACTTGTATATTTTGAATTTTTATTAAACATTGAGTATCCAAAACCGTTACCCTTTTCTTCATGCATCTTTTTCCTCCTCTGATGTCCAGCCCATAATTTATCTGAAATTGTATATTTTGAATCAATTTTCTCTTCTAAAATATCCCCAAGTCTAGTTTCTTTGCCTAATGGTTTAGGGAAGGAAAAAGTCGTCTTTCCCAAAAATCCAATAATATAAATTCTTTCTCTATTTTGTGGCAAACCAAAATCTTTAGCATTAAGCACTTGCGAAAAAACTGTATAGCCCAAATCTTCCAAAACACCTTTAATAGTTTCAAATGTCCTACCCCCATCATGACTTCTAAATCTTTTTACATTCTCAAGAAAGACAACTTTAGGACGGTGATGTTCTAAAATATTTGCAATATCAAAAAATAAAGTGCCCCTAGTATCCGCTAGACCTAATTTTTTACCTGCTTGTGAAAAAGGTTGACATGGAAATCCAGCTAATAGAATATCAAAAGAAGGTATCTCTTCTGGCTTAATCTTTGTAATATCACCATACGGTATTTCATTAAAATTTGCTTGATATGTTTTTTTGCTGATTCATCCCATTCTGATGTAAAAACATTTTCTCCTCCGATACTCTCAAAACCCAACCTAATTCCTCCAATTCCAGCAAAAAGATCAATCATTTTAAACTTTGACTCCTTTTTTGATAATTTTGAGGGTGAAAATAGACTCCTTATTTCAATTTTATTTAATTTTTCTTTAGTTTTTTTCATTATTTAAATTATAGCATTTTAATTCCGACAATCAAAAAGCCGTCGTCATTGAAGACGAACGGCTGTGCTGTGAGGAAAATTTGTGTTAGCAATTATTACTACCCCTTCTACTACTAGCCAGTTCCCTGATTCTCTCCTTATGTGCCTTTATTTCCCCCATTATTTTTTCTCTCTCCATCCGTGTCAGCCCGCCAGCCATCGAAACACCATGGGCTATCGAGGCAAGATTCGAGACTACACGTGCCAACTGCTTTTGTGGTAGATTCTGCAAATCAGCTGTCTTGATGACATGATAGAGCTGCTTCGCTTTCTCTTCTACCAATTTGCCATTACCCTTAGTCAGGATTTCCCTGACTTTATTGATAAAACTATCGGAATCTGCTTTAGTACCGATAGTCTTTGCATCGAGCATAAGCTCGATAACCAAACGGCTGTAATTTGTTCTCATATTCTATTTATAAGTATCACACCCCACAATAAAAGTCAACAGTAGCTATTCTCTCCTTTTTATACTATAGTACCCATGTTATCAACCGATGTGTTAAACCCGCACCTTATTATTATTAATTAAAAAGCGGATCACGTTATATTTAAATGATTAAAAAAATCGACGAAACAATAGAAGAAAAGTCAAAAAAAGTAAAGAAAGAGAAGGTAGTCGTGGCCCCAAAACTAGACACAGTAATGGACCGGATTATAAATGATTCAGCAAATCCTCCTATAGTAGGGGATTTAGTAGAAGGCCCAGTTATAAATATAGAAAAATCAGCAGTTTACATAGACCTAGCACCATTTGGTACTGGTATGATCTATGGGCGTGAATATATCACAGCACGCGATGTTATAAAGAAAATAAACATCGGTGACGTTGTTGCTGCCAAAGTCGTAAATACTGACAATAAAGAGGGTTATATAGAACTTTCTCTAAAGGAGGCTAGACAAGCTCTTATTTGGTCTGAAGCAGAAACAGCTATAAACAATAAATCAACTCTTGAACTACCTATTATTGAAGCAAATAAGGGTGGACTTATTATCGAATGGCAAGGTATTTCAGGATTTCTACCAGCTTCTCAACTAAAAACAGAACACTATCCACGTGTTGCTGATGGAGATAAGGATAAGATTTTGGAAGAATTAAAAAAGCTTGTTGGAACAAAGATTTCAGTATCTATTATTTCTGCAATTCCAAAAGAAGGTAAACTTATTTTCTCAGAAAAGACTCCTGAAACAAAGGATAAAGAGAAAGTTGTAGGAAAATACAAAGTTGATGATGTACTAGATGGTACAGTAACAGGTATCGTTGACTTCGGAATCTTTGTAAAACTTGAAGATGGTCTAGAAGGATTGGTACATATTTCAGAAATCGATTGGTCACTTGTAGAAGATCCTCGTGCATTATTTAAGATTGGTCAAAAGATCGTAGTAAAAGTAATTGAGATCAAAGAAGGGAAAGTATCTCTTTCACTCAAAGCTCTTAAGGAGAACCCTTGGGTTGAAGCTTCGAAAAAATACAAAAAAGATCAGAAAGTACAGGGTGTAGTTATCAAATTCAATAAACATGGTGCATTGGCCTCTATCGAAGAAGGAATTGCAGGACTTGTTCATATTTCAGAATTCGGTTCAGAAGAAAAACTTCGAAAAACTCTAGAACTTGGAAAATCATATGATTTCAAGATCACTCTATTTGATGTAAAGGAACAAAAAATGGCACTTTCATTTACTGGGGAGAAGAAATAGTTGACAGAGATGTAGTCGAGCATAATTACAGAAAAAGAAATCACAAAGATAAGCAATTATACAGTAAGTAAATTTCTACGAACTTTTCGTAGAAATTAACTTTGTGGTAAGATGAATACATGACGACAGAAAAAATACCGTATTTCGAAGATCCGGAGTCAGAAATTACCCCGCATTAAAAATACTCATCGCTTTTTCCCTACCTTCCTTCACCAAAACAGGAATAGCTTCACCGACAGTCTTTGCAGCCTTTTTAATCTCTTTCATTTCATCATCCTTAAAATTCCCAAGAATAAATTTCTCAATTTTCTCATCTCCATGAGGAACTTTTGCGAAGCCTTTTGCGGTCTCTGGTGCAACACCTATACGGATACGGACAAAAGCCTCAGTCTTCAAAGCTTTTATAATAGACTCCAAGCCATTATGTCCTCCAGAGCTTCTATTGTATGAAATTCGTATCTTTCCTAAAGGTAAATTAAAATCGTCATAGATAACGATAAGTTTTTCTGCTGCTTTTACACTTTTTACGTATTTAATAATTCCTTTTCCTGAATTATTCATAAAAGTATCCAAAGTAATGAGCTTTATTTTTTTATCAGAGAAAAAATCCTCATCTTTAATTAGATCTAAAATAATTTTTCCGGTATTATGACGGGTATTTTTGTATTCTTCACCCGGATTTCCTAAACCTACAATAATATATGCCATTTATCCATTATGCCATACATGAAAATCTTGTGTCAAACGAATATTGGCAGTACAATTGTTTTAATGGATATTGAAACTGATGACAATTATATAAAACCAAAAGAAAGTTTTTTAAAAGAAATAATAAAATTTACCCTTCTTGCTCTCATTATTGTTATTCCTATACGAACATATATTGCTCAGCCATTTATAGTTAGTGGTCCATCAATGGATCCTGCCTTTGCAACCGGCCAATACCTTATCGTTGATCAAATAAGTTACTATTTTGAAAATCCACAGAGAAATGAAGTGATTATTTTTCGATACCCTTTTGATTTAAAGACATTTTATATAAAAAGAATTATTGGCCTACCAGGAGAGACTGTATCTATGGAGGACGGAAAGGTTACAATCATAAATAATGAATTTCCTAATGGAATACTAATTAACGATAGTTTTATAGCAGAGCGTCACCGCACAACAGAAACATTCAAAAAAATATTAGGGCCTACCGAGTATTTTGTTATGGGTGACAACAGAGCTGAGAGCTCTGACTCTCGCTCATGGGGACCACTTGAAAAGAAATACATAGTGGGTAGACCCTTTCTTAGATTATTCCCTCTTTCGAAAATCTCAGTTTTTCCAGGAAAAGAATAAAACATAAAAAAATACTTCAATGCATAAAATCAAAAAAAATTTAACTGAAAGAAAACACACTGCATATGAAAATTTAGATAAAATAGGAGAAATTCCAATATACTACGGTTTTATACCACACAAAAGTCCTGAAATAAAAAAAATAGACATCGATCAAGCAAAAAATCTACTTGATGGAGATTTTATAGAAAATGAAGAGGTGACACATACAAAACTTCCTCTTCATGTTGAAGAAAAAATTGCTCTTATTAGAATGTATACAGAAAATACTATGCAAAACCTTCCCCAACCTGTGATGTTCTATTTCAAGGAACCATTTAAGGGCTCCATTAAAAAGGGTTCAACTGTTTTTAATAGATACTGTGATCTTGAAATAATGGGTGGATCAAAGAGTATCGCTGAGGCTTTGCTTATACAAACCACAAGAGCAATTTTGAAGGAAGAAGGTTATGAAAATATCTATGTTGAAATAAATAGCATAGGAGATAGAGATTCCATAAATCGCTTTACTCGAGATCTCACAAACCACTACAGAAAACATATAAACGATATGCATGCAGAGTGTAGACAGTTACTAAAAAAGGATCCATTTGACCTATTGAGTTGTCAAAATGATAAATGTAAGAAGATTAACGAGTCCGCCCCACGCTCAATGGATTTTCTGTCTGAATCTAGTAGGTTACATTTCGGAGAGGTGCTTGAATATCTCGAAGCCCTAAAAATTCCATACAAAATAAATAACAATCTAATTGGTAATAAAAAATATTGCACTGAAACCATATTCTCTGTTAATAATGCCGACTACAATGAAGCTAATAAGAAAAATAAAGATCAGAAAATTTTAGCAATAGGTGTACGATATGATGGTCTTTCAAAAAAGATTGGGTGCAAAAAAGAAGTCCATGGTGTTGGCATTTCTCTTTTAATTAAAAATAACAAAATTGACCTTCGAAAAGAGGTAAAAAAGATCAAAAGACCTTTTGCCTCTTTTGTCCAACTTGGCTTTGAATCAAAGCTCCTTAGTCTAGGTATTATTGAGAATCTAAGAAAAGAAAAAATACCTCTTTTCTTGTCTCTTACGCGTGATCGTCTAGGTGCCCAAGTTTCTGTGGTAGAAAAATTTCATATTCCATACGCTCTAATCATGGGCAAGAAGGAGGCCGTTGAAAAAACAATTATCATACGAAATAACGATACTCATGCCCAAGAAATAGTAAATATAAGTGATTTACCCAAATACATGAAACAACTTGAAAAGTAATAGGAAGTATAGTATATTGTCTCAATATGATAAATGTAGAAATAATACGAAATAAGAACGAGAACAGTGTTGGGATTATTCGTCGTTTTACGAAAAAAGTACAAGCAGCGGGTATCCTTCCACGAGTTCGAAGCCTTCGATATAATCAGAGGGTGCTTTCTTCTTATAAAACAAAGATGAAGACATTAAAATCAATCAAGAGAAAAGCTGAAATCCAGGAGCTTATAAAGCTCGGTAAGATGCAGGAAAAAACTACTCGTTTTTCTAAATAATGGCTACTCCAAATTTTCACATTACAAATACTACGAAAACCTCGTTGCCTGATTTTAATTTTCCTAAAATTAAAGAGGAAATTTTGGGTAAAAAATACGAGCTTTCTGTTATTATTATCAGTAAGAAGGAAATACATAAACTCAATAAAGAATATAGGGACATAGATAAACCTACAGATATTTTGAGTTTTCCTTTGTCTGATAATTTTGGTGAAATTTACATTAACCCTGAAATGACAAAACTCGAAGCTAAGAAATTTGATCGTAGTTATGAAAACTTTTTCGCTTTTTTATTTATCCACGGTTTGGTGCATTTGAAAGGATTCGATCATAGTAGTACAATGGAGAATGTAGAAGCTAAATTTCGAAAAAAGTTTCATATCTAAGTTCTACACAATTTTTTTTAGTTAATGACACGATCTATAATAACAGGAATAGATATTGGCACGCACCACATAAAAGTGGTTATTGCTGATGGTAATGAAAAAAGGCTAGAAAGAGATGAGAAGAATAATCAACCAAAAATATTAGGTGTAGGTCTTGTAGAAACTAGAGGTTTGAGACATGGCTATGTATTAAATATTGCTGATGTTGTATCGAGTATTCGCCAGGCCGTTGCGCAAGCAGAAAAAAAGGCTGAAGCAAAAGTCAAAAA
>CALRCS010000021.1 GCA_943354625.1 Candidatus Nomurabacteria bacterium
ATTTAGATTTGTTTATCGTCATTTTCCATTAGCACAACATCAAAATGCTAGGTTGGCAGCACAGGCGTCTGAAGCTGCAGGAATACAAGGAAAATTCTGGGAGATGTATTCTATGCTTTTTAGTTCACAAAAGGATTGGGAAGAATCGACAGATGTAAAAACTATATTTACAGGATATGCTACAAAGCTCGGTCTAGATACATCAAAGTTTGCTATCGATTTTGAGTCACCAGAAATAAAAGCAAAAATCGAAGAGAATGTTAAAAGTGGTTTAAAAGCAGGAGTAAATAGTACACCTACTTTTTATCTAGACGGTAAAAAATTAGTTAATAACCCCCAAACAAATGAACAATTTAAAACTCTTATTGAAACAGCCAATTCAACTACAACGAATCCCTAAATGGATTCCTGTAATTATTATATTACTTACTTTAATCGGTTTTGCTGATTCAACATACCTTACCGTAAAACATTTTGAAGGAGTAATACCTCCATGCTCTATCGGTGGGTGCGAAAAGGTTCTATCAAGCTCGTATTCAGAAATATTTGGTATACCAGTATCATTACTTGGATCATTGTATTATTTTATGATATTACTTTCTCTTTTTCTTTATTTCGATATAAAGAATAGTTTTGTAAAAGATATTTGTCTAAAGGTAATGTTTGCAATGTCAGCTATAGGATTTATAGGTTCTGTTGCTTTTATCTTTATTATGCTTTTTATTATAAATTCTATTTGTATATATTGTATGACGTCAGACATTATTAGTATTGTCATATTTATTCTTGCTTCACATATCTTGTATTTAGGTTTAATTAAAAAACATGAATAAAGATTATGAATTAATAGATTCTGGGGAAGGGGAGAAACTTGAGCGTTTTGGTTCAATTGTTTTATCCCGTCCAGATCCTCAAGCTTTATGGAGGAAAAATCTTGATGAAAAAGAATGGAAAAAGGCTAATGCTAGTTTTTCACGTAGCGAAACTTCGGCGGAATGGAGTCATAAGCTAGATAAATGGCAGATCGAATATGGCGGATTGAAGTTCTGGATAAAGCCAACAGCTTTCAAACATACTGGGCTTTTTCCTGAACAAAAGGCTAATTGGGATTGGATGAGAGAAGTTTTGAAGGGTCACGAAGGTGTAGATGTTCTAAATCTTTTTGGTTATACAGGTGGGGCAACTCTCGCTTGCGCACAAGCTGGGGCAAAAGTTGTGCATGTTGATGGATCAAAATCAGCTATTACTTGGGCACGAGAGAATGCAGAACTTTCTGGTTTGGCGGATAAGCCAGTAAGATGGATTCTTGAGGATGCAAGGCTTTTTGTTGGGCGTGAGCTAAAGCGTGGAAATAAGTATGACGCTATCATAATGGACCCACCAGCTTTTGGTCATGGTGCAAATAAAGAGATTTGGAAAATAGAAGAAGATTTTTTACCACTTGTTGAGGATTGTATTAAGTTACTTAAGGACAAGCCATTATTTTTTATAATAAATGGATATTCAGCTGGGTATTCTACAATAGCTTATCAGAATGTTTTGAAGGTTTTGGTGGAGAAATTTGGTGGAAAGGTGGAGATAGGGGAGCTAACTTTGGCGGAATCGAGTTCTGATAGGTTATTGCCGTGTGGGATTTTTGCTAGATGGAGTAAATAATCTAGGTAAGTTTTTGATTTGACGGATGATCTCTGGTAGATTTGATCGCCAATTTAATCGATTATTATCCTTGCTAGTTTTTACCAAATTACGCTTGAGAAGTTTTTTTAGTGTGTAAGAGATTGTCGTTTCTGAGATATTTGTATGTCGAGAAATAATTGCGGCACTTTTTGCATATTTAGATATTGCTTCAATAATTTTAATTTCAGAGTCAGAAAGACCAAAAACTTTCCAGAGATCAATATTTTTGGTTGGGGTAGGGATGTTCATATATACATGATAGCAAATTTCTACGAACTTTTCGTAGAAACTCACTTTGACGGAAAAGGGGGTTGCGCATGTTGTAATAACTTATTTAAAATTATTACAACCAATCTAATTTGATTACTGATGCATTCGGATAAGGAGGTAAATCATAAAAAAGCTCAGGGTCTGTTCCTTTTTTGATTGTTTCAATTATTCTTCCGACGCCTGCATGAGCAACCATGAGAACATCTCCTTCATACTTATTATATTCCTTTAAAAATGAATTAACTCGGTCATCGAATGCTTTAGGATTTTCTGCATTCTCAGCCCTAATCAGTATTTTTGAGGATATTTCAAAAGTCGGAGTACCCGTAAGGGTTCCCATATCGTACTCTGTAATACGAGGGTCTATTTCTATCAATTTAGCATAGCCGATTATTCCAGATACAATTTTCGCTGTATCGAAAGCCCTTAATAAAGGTGAGCTAATTATCTTACTTATATTCAACCCCATTTCTTTTATTTTAAACCCTTCAGCTTTTGCTTGTTCTATTCCTTTTTCAGTTAAAGGAGAATTATCTTTTTGGCCCGCAAATACATGCTTGAGATTTGCTTCGCTTTCGCCATGTCGGATAAAATAAATCATTGACCCATCATACTATATATTTTTGTTTTTAGGTATGTTATCGTAATTAAATAAAAATATGATAAAAATCCTCTACGAAGACAATCACCTCATAGCAGTCTATAAACCTGCAGGCACTCTTGTGCAGGGCGATAAAAGCGGTGACAGTTCTCTTATGGACGAAGTAAAAGCTCATATAAAGCGTACTTACAATAAACCTGGAAATGTCTTTCTTGGACTTATTCATCGCTTAGATAGAAATGTCGATGGTATTGTTCTTTTTGCAAAAACTTCAAAAGGTGCGTCTAGACTTTCAGAACAATTTCGTGAGCGCACAGTTTCAAAGATCTATCATGCTTGGGTACACGGTTCCGTTTTGGAAAAAAACAGAACATTAATAAATTATTTGAGACATGATGATAATCAAAACTATACTGAAATAGCAGATTCAGGCGATCGTGCTGAACTCTCATACGAATTGATAAAAACTGAATCAAATTTCTCTTTATTAAAAATCACTCTTAAAACAGGACGTCAGCATCAGATTCGCGCACAACTTTCACATATTGGTCATCCAATAGTCGGTGACAGTAAATATGGCTCAACCACAAGACTTCCTGATCAGAAAATCGCATTAACTGAAACATCTTTAACCTTTAAGACAGCAACAACAAATGAAGAAAAAATTATCACCCTAGAGATTCCAGAAAAATCGTGGTAATGTTTAATTATGATTTTAATCGATGGCCGTAAAGCTCGTGAACACTTTTTACCTATTTTGCAAAAAAGAGTAAAGGAACTTTCATCTATTCCAACATTAGCTATTATCCAAGTAGGAAATCGTCCAGATTCTAATTCTTATATAAAAGCAAAAAAGTCTTTTGCAGAAAAGATTGGAGTAAAAGAGATACACATACAATTTAATGAAAATGTGACTAAAAAAGAAATTATTAAAAAGATCGAAAAATTTAATAAAGATAAAAGTGTTCATGGAATAATTGTTCAATTACCACTTCCAAAACACTTAAATTCAGATGAAATTATAAATACTATTGATCCAAAAAAAGATGTAGATGGTTTAACTCCAAATACTAGCTTTATTCCAGCAACAGCACGTGGAGTATTTCAGCTTTTAGATTTTTATAAAATTAATTTAAAAGGGAAAAATGTTGTAGTTATAGGCAGATCAAAATTAGTCGGTATTCCGATAGTTGAAATGTGTAGGAAACGTGGTGCGAAAGTTAGCGTTTGTCATAGTAAGACAGAAGATATCCCCTCAATAACAAAAAAAGCAGATATTGTGATGGTTGCTATTGGACAGCCAAAGCTCCTAGATGAGAAATATTTTTCTAAGGGGCAAATAGTTATAGATGTTGGAATAACTCGAATAGGAGAATCATTAGTTGGTGATGTAGACTTTGAAAAAGTAAAAGATATTGTAAAAATGATTACTCCAGTGCCTGGAGGAGTTGGACAAATGACCGTTCTTTCTCTCTTTGAGAATCTAGTAGACGCATGCTATAATGACGTAATATGAATAATCAAGAACAAGTTTGGAAAGTTGGTAAGTGGGTAGGAATATTTTTAATAATTTTTCTAGCAGTTATTTCTATTAAAGAATTAAAAAGTATTTCTTACGTGGGTAAAGATACCCAAACAATAAGTACTATTTCTGTTAATGGAAAAGGGGAAGCCGTTTCTATTCCTGACATAGCAAGTTTTTCATTTAGTGTGACTGAGAATGCTAAAACAGTGAAAGAAGCACAAGATAAAGCCACAACAAAAATAAATACAGCCCTTACTGCTGTAAAAGCAGGTGGCGTGGCTGAAAAAGATATAAAGACTCTTTCTTATTCTATTAATCCTCATTATGATTACATTCAAATAAGATCTGTACAAAATGGTTATGATGTTAGTCAAACTATAGAAGTTAAGGTACGTGACCTTGCAAAAGCCGGAGATCTTTTTAATTCTATTGGAACTGCAGGAGTCCAGAATGTTAACGGCCTATCATTCTCTATTGATGATATAGATTCTGTAAAGGCTATTGCTCGCGCAGATGCCATTGCTAAAGCTCAAGCTCAAGCAAAAAAGATAGCAAAGGACCTTGGTGTAAGCTTGGTGCGAATCATGAGTTTTAATGATTCAAGTAATGAGGTTTATCCTATGTATTCTGCAATGGATAGTGGAGGTATTATGGGTATGAAGGCATCAGTAGCCCCACAGATTCCAACAGGTGAACAAAAGATTACTTCAAATGTGAGTATTACTTACGAGATACGGTAATTATTTTTATGATTGACATTAAACTCAGGAAGGGATAGTATTTGATTACTACCCCTCACGGGGCTTTTTAATAAAAATTAGAGATAAAAGCAAAATATATGAAAATATCAGAATACATAAAAGAAACTCAAGCAGAAATGGCTCATGTTACATGGCCTAGTAGAAGACAGGCTATTTCATACGCTTTGGTCGTGGTTATCGTATCTGTTGGAACGGCCTTATTCTTGGGTCTTTTTGACTATATTTTCTCTAGACTCCTTACATTATTTGTATAATATTTAAAATAAAACTATGTCAAAACAACAAATTGGTGGAGAAAGAAGTTGGTACGCTATACACACATACGCTGGGTATGAAAATGCTGTAGCTCGTAACCTAAAACAGAGAATTGAATCTCTTGGAATGGAAGATCGTATTTTTAACGTACTTGTACCTACAGAGACAAAGATAAAAATAAAGGGAGGAAAAAGAGTCGAGGAAGAGGAGAAAATCTACCCGGGTTATGTTCTTGTGGATATGATCGTGAATGATGATTCATGGTATGTAGTTCGAAATACACCACGAGTTACTGGGTTTGTTGGTTCAGGAGTATTTCCAGTTCCTCTAGAAAAGAAAGAGGTTGATAGTCTCTTTGCTCGAATAAATAAAGATGAGGTAAAACATACTATTGATCTTGTAAAAGATGAAAATGTTAAGATTGTCGACGGTCCATTTAAGGATCTAGAAGGTAAGGTTAGTGAGGTTGACGAAAGTCGAGGTAAGGTAAAAGTCTTGGTTTCGATGTTTGGTCGAGAAACACCAGTTGAACTAGATTTCTTGCAAGTTAGTAAGATTTAATATAGTATCTCTATACCTCGTGCTTCTAGAGGTCTATAAATAATTTAAACAAAATGGCTAAAAAAATAATAAAGAAAGTAAAGATAATCGCTCCAGCAGGGAAAGCAACACCAGCTCCTCCACTAGGACCTACTTTAGGTCAGGCAGGTGTTAATATTGGTGATTTCACAAAGAAATTCAATGATGCTACAAAGACTATGATAGGGGATATGATTCCTGTTGTTATTACTGTATATGAAGATAGGACATATGATTTCGTATTGAAGACTCCACCAGCAAGTTCTCTTATCCTAAAGGCAATTGGTATTGAAAAGGGTTCAGGAAAACATGCTGTAAAGAGAGCAGGGACTATCACAAAAGCGCAAGTTCGAGCTATTGCAGAACGCAAAATGCCGGATTTGAATGCCAGTACTATAGAAGCTGCGATGAGAATCATCGAGGGTTCATGTAGATCTATGGGTGTGGATGTGAAGTAATTTCTAGGATATAAAAGATAAAAAAGGAGCGCCCGGTAAGGGCGCTTTTGGCTTATAGCTGTGTAGTATTGAAGTTTAGATCCAATTGCATTGGATTATGTTTTGAATTGATTAACCCTCTGATGATTTTTCCGGTTCTTCGGGAACCGATGAAATGGACAGGGAGAATTCGTCTGAATTCTTGGCACTCGCCTATAAAGCTGAATTCTATTTGTTGTGTCTGAGCAGTCCAACCATTGAGTCCATATTTTTTTTGAAGAAGGAGTCTTTGGGGACTATCTTCTCTAAAAAAACTATGCAGAACAGTTCGATTGAGATCAATTGCACGGTCACGGTTATTTTTACTTTCAGAAGAGACGATAACACCTGGTTTCAAGAGAGTACTATCATTTTTAACCCAAAATTCCAGGAAGTCTATTTCGATCATTGCAATTTCTTGTAATTCATCTGCAATGATTTTACGTCGATTACTCTCTGAAAGTTTTCTGCTAAAAATTTTTGATTTACCCCGTCTCTTGCCTCTGGGTTCCACACCGTTATACATAACACATGCGTAGCATCCCTTGTTAAAGAGAAAACCGTCTGTTATTTCTTCGAGCAATCTATTACTCTGACTAGGTAGAATTCGTATACTGTGACGAGAATTTGTAGCTTTCACCTCAAAAGTTAGCCCGTGTTTAAAGACTGCGACATCGCCAATTTGTGTCTCATCGTCAGCGATATTAACCCCATTAAATAGATTGGTCGCAAGATCTTCACCAAAACGACCAACTTGTCCCTGCAAGCGTCTTTCACTTACACCAACAAAGTTATTTCTTTTTGTAGACATATGAAGAACCTTTCTGGATAGACTATACCATTATTTTAAATATAAATTAATCCTTCAACTTTGGTATTCCAGTATAGTCGACTTTATATTCTAAAAGTAATGCACCAGTAGATTCAGATACCGCTGAAGAAATAAGCTTCAATGAATAGTGTAAGTTCTCATTAAAGATCGTCATCCCTTTCCCAAAAAATACTGGTTCAATAGTTAGATATATAGTATCGACAACTCCTGCTTTCATAAACATTGTATAGATATGTGAACCGCCGCATATTGCTACTTCCTTAAAACCACGGGCTTCAAGATCTAAAAGGAGTTCCGACGGCTTCTTTTGTGTTATTTCAACTCCTTCAAAAGTTTGATGCCTTGAATAGACGATATTTACTCTTTCTTGTAGTGGTCTTCCAATAGTTTTGTAAGTAGAAGATCCCATGATAACAACACCAGCACGTTTTGTAAGTTCAATAAAACGCTTTTTATCGGCTTTACTGGTCCAATACATAGGCGAATGCTCGCTATCTTTAGCGATGAAACCATCGGCTGATGTTGCTACGATGAGTGAGGCTTTTATCATTAATTATTTTATTATATCACGATCTAGGTAAAGTTTAGGAAGCATACTTTCTGGTTTCCATTCCTTCTTCATTTTTTTAATATCTTGGTGAGTCTGGTATTTACCTGTGGCGGTATAATCATTTTTCAAAATAGGTCCAGTTTCAAAGAAGATTATTTGAGCAATTCTCCTACCTGTAACAAGTGGTATAGCATAGTGGCGTGAGTTATTTGTTATCTCCATTGTCCATCTATTTATATATCCTACATCCCCCCAACCAGCGCATTTACAAACTTCAATAAAGTTTCTACCAACTGATGAGCGAGCTTTCATCATAGTTGTAATGTGGTTCTTACCACCGATAAATTCATCTGTATGTGCAAGTATTGTTTCGCCAGGTTCTAGAAGTATAACCCTATCTTCTGGAGAAATTCCAACCCATTCAAAACCTGAAAAATCTTTAAAAACTTTTGATGCTTTTTCAGCTTTCTCAGCTTTTATACCCCATACATGATCTGTATGCTTTTTATTAAAAATATTGTAATGGCTCAAAATATAGTTTGGTTTTTGTTCACGAAAATAGTATTCACCCAGCGTTACATCATAACTTGAAGTTGCTAGGTTTTTCTCCTTGAAGGGTTCAATAACAATATCACCATTCTTCTTTTCTTCCAGAATTCTTTTATCAGATAATGCCATATTTGTATTTATTATTAATATATATTGATTTTATCATAAAAATAAAAAATAGCTCGACTTTTTCATCGGGCCATTTTATGTGGTTTTTATCAAACTGCCATCTTTGCTTTTATTGCTGGATGGTGTTTGTAGTCTGTAAGTTTTACAAGCTCGACAATATCTTCAGGTGTCAGTAGTTTTGAAACATCGATGTCTGCTAGAGATTTGATATTTGGGTTTATCCAAAGTTTCGGTAATTCCATAGGCTCCCGTGCAAGTTGTTCTCTTACTGCATCAAAGTGATCATGGTAAATATGTACATCACCCAAAGTCAGGATAAGCTCATCTGGTATGAGATTGGTCATCTGCGCTACCAAGTGCAACATTAATGCGTACGATGCAATGTTAAATGGAACACCTAAAAATGTATCACAACTCCTCTGAAACATATGAAGTGATAGTTTTCCATCTGTAACAAAAAATTGAAATATCATGTGACATGGTGGAAGTGCCATATCTTCTATCTCTCCAGGGTTCCATGCTGATACAATCAATCGGCGATCGTTGGGGTCTTTTTTTATTCTATCAATCACAGATTGGAGTTGATCCACCGTTGTGCCATCAGGTTTCCTCCAAAAACGCCACTGGACACCGTAGACGCGCCCAAGGTCTCCATCAAATTTTGCTTTAGGTTTCCAATAATCTACATTGGCATTTGCTGTCCAGATCTCACAACCGATTCTTTGAAGAATTTTATTATCATTAGATCCAGACATAAACCAAAAAAGTTCTCCAGCAACACTCCTGAAAGCAAGTTTCTTGGTAGTGGTAGCAGGGAATCCGTCTTTCATTCTAAATCGAAGTTCACGTGTGAATAACCCTCGAGTCATTCCATTACGACCGTTTCGATCTGAGCCATTATCCATAATTTCTTTAAGTAGTAAGTTGTAATTTCTCATAATATTTCAATTATACATTATTCTGTTGCTATTTATACTACTTTTGGTAGGATTGGTCTAGTTATGAACATAAAACCATTATTTATTGTAATTGAAGGTGGAGAAGGGGCTGGAAAAACAACTCTCCGAGATGCTATTAAAAAAGTACTTGGAGATTCTGTAGTTATTACCCGAGAGCCCGGGGGTTCACCATACGCTGAAGCTATTCGTGAAGTTATGTTGGGACACAATCTCGCAAAGACTGCAGATGCAAAAACTATGCTTTGTTTGATGTTTGCCGCAAGATTTGATCATGTGAGAAATACAATCGTGCCCGCACTCGACCAAGGTAAACATGTTATATGCGATCGTTTCGACGGATCATCATTTGCATATCAGTTATATGGACAAAAAAATCCTGAAGCAAAAAAACTATTTTGGAATTTGCGTTCAAATGTTGATAGATTACCCGATCTATATATTTACGCAGATGTTGATGTCGAAGAGGGTTTACGTAGAGTTCACTCAAGGAATAAAATTTCAGGTAAGGGAAATCACTTTGATGACCGAGGAATTGATTTTCATCAAAGGTTGCGTACTGGTTTCAAAGCTTTCTTAAAAAAAGTTCCTCATATCACTATTGATGCAAATCAAGCCCGTGAAAAAGTGGTGGAAGATTTTCTCAGAGAGTTCAAAGCTTTTCAGGCTAAATAGAGTTACAGACGACTTAGTTAGAGACGAGGTCGTCATTTTTTTTAATAATGTTAGAATAAAACCATGAAAGACCCCCAAATAAAAAAACTGATAGATTCAGAAAAGAAAAGACAGAAAAGTGTTATTAACCTTATCGCTTCTGAAAACTATGTTTCAAAGGATGTCTTGGAAGCTCTTGGTTCTGAATTAACAAATAAATACGCCGAAGGGTATTCTAGTTTGCGTTATTATGGTGGAAATGAAATAGTAGATAAAATTGAAGATTTATGTAAAGAAAGAGCTCTGAAACTCTTTGGATTAAAAGAAAAAGAATGGGCAGTAAACGTTCAGGCTCTTTCTGGATCTCCAGCCAATCTCGCAGTGTATCTCGCTCTAATTCCTCCCGGTGGAAAGATAATGGGAATGTCTCTGGATCATGGAGGGCACCTTACTCATGGATATAAGGTTTCTGCTACAGGGAAGTTTTGGACACAAGTTCCATATGGAGTTGATAAAAATACTGAGATGCTTGACTACGATAATTTAAAAGAAATTGCTATGCGGGAAAAACCAGCAATTTTGGTTGGGGGTTATACAGCATATCCACGTATTGTAGATTTCAAAAGACTTAGAGAAGTTGCAGATAGTTGTGGAGCATTGCTCATGATTGATATGTCACATGTTGGAGGTTTGGTTGCTGGTAAAGCATATCCAGCGCCTTTTCCTTTTGCTGATATAGTAACAACAACAGTTCACAAGACTCTCCGTGGTCCTAGAAGTGCTATTATTTTTTCAAAAAAAGATTCAAGAGACTTGGATAAAAAAA